>JAFECV010000449.1 GCA_018241985.1 Pseudomonadota bacterium
AAGAAGGTGCGGCGCAACGCCGACGCAGAGGCGGGCGACGCGCTGATCCTCGGCAAGCCGCTGGGCGTCGGCGTGCTGTCGGCGGCGCTGAAGAAAGGCAAGCTCGATGCGGCCGGCTACGAGCAGCTGATCCGCACCACGACGCGGCTGAACAAGCCGGGCCCGCAGCTTGCCGATCTGGCCGGCGTGCACGCGATCACCGATGTCACCGGCTTCGGCCTTGCGGGCCATACGCTGGAACTGGCGCGCGGCGCGGGCCTGAAGGCCGTGGTCGAGTGGAGCCGGCTGCCGCTGCTGCCGGGCGTCGCGAGCATGGCGGCCGATGGGTTCGTGACCGGTGCCTCGGGCCGCAACTGGGCCGGTTACGGTGCCGACGTGACGCTGGCCGCGGGCCTGCCGCCGGTCGCGCGCGACCTGCTGGCCGATCCGCAGACCTCCGGCGGGCTACTGGTGAGCTGTGGCGCAGAGGCGGTGGATCAAGTGCTCGGCATCTTTCGCGCGCAAGGCTTCGACGAGGCCGCAGTGATCGGGCGGGTCGAAGCCGCCGCCGCGCCGGGGCTGGCCGTGGTCGCGGGTTGATCGCCGATGAAGAGGCCTGAATCGCTTCCGCAGCAAGCTCACGAAACGGACATGGACGCGACGACCGGCCCCGGCCCGCACGCCGAAGACGATCTTTCATTGGTCGGTCGCTCGGCGTCCGGAGACCGGCGCGCGTTCGAAGCACTGATGCACCGCCACAACCAGCGGCTGTACCGCGCGGTGCGCAGTATCCTGCGCAACGAGGCGGATGCCGAAGAGGCGGTGCAGGATGCCTGGTGGAAGGCCTACACGCACCTGCGGGAGTTCCGTGCCGACGCCCGGGTGTCCACCTGGCTGACCCGCATCGCGCTGAATGAAGCGCTGATGCGGCTGCGGCGAAACAAATCCCATGATGCGATCATCCAATCGGAGTACGAGGCTGCCGCCACGCTCAACGCCATGTCCGACGACTTCTCCGCGGTCCCATCGCCGGCGTCCGCCAATCCCGATCAACTCGCGTTGCGCGCCGAGCTGCGGCGCCTGATGGAGCGCCGGATCGACGACCTGCCCGAGCATTACCGGACGATCTTCATGCTGCGCGCGGTGGAGGAAATGCCAGCCGCCGAAGTTGCCGCCGCGCTGGGCCTGCCCGAAGCCACGGTGCGCGTGCGCTTCATGCGCGCGCGCCGGCTGCTGCAGGCCTCGTTGCAGCAGGAGATCGGCCCGCGCGTGGTCGGCGCCTTCTCGTTCGCCGGCGAGCGCTGCGACCGTATCGTCGCTGGAGTTCTTGCGCGAATCGATGCAGCGGGGAAGTGAAAGCGCCCGCGCTGCCGGTCACGGCAGGCGGGCGAAAGTTTGTTGTCGGACTGCTGACGCTCAATCGACGCGCTTACTCTTGAGGATGCTCGCGACGTCGGGGAAATTTTCGACCGCCACGGCCGGCAACTGCGCATCGGTGGCCGCATAGGGCCGCGCCTTCGGGTCGGCGTGCCCGACCACGATGCGCCCGACCATGCCGGCCATCTCGTGCGGCATGCAGAAGTAGTCGTAGACGCCGGGCAGCTCGAACTTCACCTCGAACGACTGGTTCGGCAGCAGAAGCTCCGAATTCCAGGACTTCGCGCCCTGGGGGATCCGCAGCGGCTTGTGGTTGTCGGGGTGGTACGCGGTCGAGCTGTGCGCGTTGCCCGCCTGCCGGTTGGTCCAGCGCACGGTCTGGCCCGGCTGGATCAACAAGCCCCTGGGGCGAAACCAGACCGACTGGCCGTCCGCGCTACCGCCCATCTCGATCTCGACGATGTCGGCCGCGCCGGCGCGCCGCAGCAGCGCGGCGGACAGCAGCAGGCCGCCGCCGGCCGACAGCAGCAGCCGCCGGCGCCGGTCCGTTGCGCGCGCTCGCATCATTTCGCGACGACGCTTTCTTGCGCGACCGGAACGTTCCACAGGATGACGTGGATGTGCGGCTCGGGCACGCCAGGGTGGCCGGCGTTGTACATGACTTCGACGTGATCGACCGTGCCGGCCGGCGCCTTCAGATCCTTGATGTTCATGCCGGCCTTCATCTGTGCCAGCGGAATCATGTACACGGTGTCGACCAGCTTGCCGTCATGGTCGTAACCCAGGAACGGGCCGGCCGGCAGCGTCGAGGGATCGACGTACAGCGTTCCCAGGCCGGGAATGAAATTGGGCAGCTTCACCAGCGTGCTGACCGCCTTGTACGGTGCCGGCGGCGGCGCCTGCATCGGGGATGAGTCGGCCGCCAGCGCGCTGGCGGAAGCAAAAGACAGGGCCAGGGCGGCCGCGGCCGCCGTCAACAGGGAACGGGTCATCAGAATCTCCTGACTTGCGCGGCGGAAATCGCCGCGCTTCATCCGTTCGATGCGGTGCCCGTTCGATCCGTTTCAGCGTGTCGGCTCGTCGCTCCGGGTCGAACCGCGCGGTGATCACGTTCGTGCGCGCGTTCGGCTGCGACACTGTCGTGTTGCTTGCTACTAAATATGTAGCTGAC
>JAFECV010000044.1 GCA_018241985.1 Pseudomonadota bacterium
CGGGTCCCTCAAGACCAGCCACTGGCCGTCGCTGCTCTCGCGTTGCAACTCCCGCAAAGACAGTAGGCCGAGAGAAAGACGAAGGTCGTTCTTGGATGATTCAGTGCGGCTCGACGACCACCGGGATCTCGGTCGCCGGAGGCGTGTTGCGGCTGCGGCCGCAGCGCACGATGCCGTCGATCATTACCATGCCGATACCCGGAATGTCGCCGAGTTGCACACTTTCGAGCAGCGTCCGGCCCGCCGTGTGCTGCGCGCGGTCCATGAACACGAAATCAGCTGCCCGCCCTGCCTCGACCAGCCCGCAATTCAGGTTGCGCATGCGCGCGGTGTTGCCAGTCGCGAAGCAGAACGCCTCCTCGGCAGGGATGCCTGCAAGGCTGGACAGCATCGCCACCATGCGCAGGATGCCCAGCGGCTGAACGCCGGAACCCGCGGGGCCGTCGGTGCCCAGGATGATGCGATGCGGACACTTCAGCTGGATGGCCGCCTTGGCCGCGGCGATCGCGATCTTCTCGTTGCCGTTGTGCACGACCTCGATCGCGCGTGACGAGCGCTCGCACAGCTCGCACACATGAGATTCGGGTAGTGCAGTGTGTCCGCCGTTGATATGGCCGATGATGTCGGCATCGGCCTCGAGCACGACGTCCTTGTCGATCAGACCCGAACCAGGGATGGACGGCCCGCCGGTGTGGATGGTGCTCTGGATGCCGTACTTACGCGCCCAAGCCACCATCTGCTGAGCCTCGTAGCCCGCCTTCACCGAGCCCAGGCCCACTTCGCCCAGGAGCTTTACGCCGGCCTCGGCCATATCCTTGAAGTCCTGCTCGACCATGCCCTTCTCGAGCACCGGGGCACCGGCCAGCACCTTCACGCCACCGGGGCGAAAATTGTCGAACGCGCGCTGCGCGGTGATGGCTAGCGCCTTCACGCCGACGATATCCTTCGGGCGGCCGGGCAGGTGGACTTCACCGGCGGAGATCATGGTGGTGACGCCGCCGTTCATCGTGGAGTCGATCCAGCCCAGCTGATTTTGGCGCGGCGTCCAGTCGCCGAACACGGGATGCACGTGACTGTCGATCAGACCGGGGCAGACGCAGGTGCGGCGCGCGTCGATCACCGTGCGCGCACCTTCGGCGTCGCAGTTGGAGGCCTTTCCAACCGCGATGATGACGCCGTCGTCAATGATGATCGTGTCGGCATCCAGCACGGGCTTGTCGATGTCTCCGGACAGGATCAGCCCGACGTTGCGGATGACGACCTTGCCCGATTTTCCAACGGTAGTTGTCTCTGCCATGAAAACTCCTGGTGAAATGAATGCAGTCAGGCCACGAGCTCGACGGTCGAGCTGGCAGGTGAAACAGCGCGCAGAACTGAATCGATGACGAAAGATTCCCAATGGGCCTGCGCGGCCGGCGCTTCCAGGTTCTCGCCCAGAAAGGCGGACAGCGTGTAGCGGTTGGATTGGTAGAAGTACCCAAGTCCGGCGATCATCAGGTACAGGTCGCGGGCGGACACGTCGGGGCGGAACAAGCCGCGGGCCGCTCCGGCTCGCAAGATCCTCTCGACGATGCCGATCGCCGGCAACGAATATTCCCCTGCGCGCAGGGACTTGGCGACGTGCTTGCCGCGCTGGAGATTTTCGCTGTTGAGCAGCGTCACGAACTCCGGGTTGTCGCGGTAGTAGCGCACCATGAAGCGCACGACTTCCTTCATCGCTTCCGGCGATTGCTTCGGATCCAGTTCGAGCGCGGCCTCGGCCTCGTTGAAGCGCCGGTACGCTTCCTCCAGCACTGCAACGAAGAGACCTTCTTTGTTGCCGAAGTAGTAGTAGATCATCCGGTCGTACGATCTTGCGGCCTTGGAGATCTTCTCCACGGTCGCGCCGTCGTAGCCATGCTCTGCGAAAATCTTCGTCGCCGCTCTCAGAATGCTCTCTTGCGTAGCCTGCGCAGCCCGCTCACGCACGCCGGGGCTGCGCCCGGGCGAGCTGAGCGTCGAGGACCTGCGGGAAGTGCGACGTGTGGCCATTGAATGCTCCTGGTGCGCGTTTGCCCGATGCTGCGCTATCCGGCCAAGTTCATTGCTCCGCGAAAGCCCGCTCGATCACGAAGTCCCCTGGCGTCGAGGTGTTTCCCTCCTTGAGGCCGCGGTTCTCGAACAGATGCTTCAGATCGCGCAGCATAGCCGGGTTGCCACAGATCATCACGCGATCCTCGGCTGGGTCGAGGACCGGAACGCCCAGGTCAACGAACAGTTTGCCGTTGTTGATCAGTTCGGGGATACGTCCCTTGTTGCGGAAGGTCTCGCGAGTCACTGTCGGGTAGTACATGAGCTGGGTGGAAATCATGTCGCCAAGGAACTCGTGCGATGGAAGATGCTCGATGAGCATGTCATGGTAGGCCAGTTCGTCGACGGAACGAACACCGTGTACCAGGATGATCTGCTCGAAGCGCTCATAGGTCTCCGGATCGCGCACGATGCTCATGAAGGGAGCCAAGCCGGTACCGGTCGCCAGCAGGTACAGCCGTTTGCCCGGCAGCAAGTAGTCGCACAGCAGCGTACCGGTAGGTTTGCGACCGACGATGATGGTGTCGCCCTCCTGGATGTGTTGCAGACGCGATGTCAGCGGCCCTTCTTCCACCTTGATGCTGAGAAACTCGAGGTGCTCTTCGTAGTTGGCGCTGGCGATGCTGTAGGCACGCAGCAACGGCTTCTCATTCACGCGCAGCCCGATCATCGTGAAATGGCCGTTGCGGAAGCGCAAACCGGCATCACGAGTGGTCGTGAAGCTGAACAGCCGATCGGTCCAGTGGTGAACGCTCAGTACGCGTTCCTCGGCGAAGGCGCTCATGATCGGATCCTCAGATTTGGACGAGCGTCAGCTTGTCAGGTACGCCGTTCCACTGCTCGGCATCAGGTAGCGGATCCTTGCGCTTGGTGATGACGGGCCACTGCTTGGACAAGCGGGCGTTGATCTCCAGGAAGGGTTTGAATGCCTCGGGCATTTCGCCGTCCGCAAGAATCGCGTTCACCGGGCACTCCGGGATACACACCGCGCAGTCGATGCATTCGTCGGGATCGATGACGAGGAACTCTGGGCCCTCGTGAAAGCAGTCGACCGGGCAAACGTCGACGCAGTCGGTGTACTTGCAGCGGATGCAAGCCTCGGTTACCACATGGGTCATCTGACACTCCTCGGGGAATTTCGAGAGTCGGGGATTGAGTGCAATGGCACTTCATGTAGCCCACTCAACATCAACGTTCAGTGAATACTACATGAGAACTTCAGTAGCGCAAGTCTGCTCATCCCCAGGTTTTCCCTAAGAAAAAACAAGTTGCTGCAGCTCGTGGCGTGCGCTATATTTGATTTCATGGAGTGTTTGCTACATGATGATGTAGTGAAAATAGAATGAAAGATTGAGCCGCGGACAGCTAAAGCGAGAGCGACCCCCGATGACCGAACATACCAAGACCGACGGATTGCCAGGACTGGACACCCCAGTGGTCCAAGTGCTAGAGCGGGCGCGCCCACGAAACGAGCGCATGGCAGCCGACAAGATCGAATGCAATGCCTGCCCGGTGCTCTGCCAGATCCGTGAAGGGCAAACCGGGGCCTGCGACCGATATGCGAACAGAGCCGGTGCGTTAGTACGAGTCGACCCCGTGGTGATGCTGAGGCGGACCGGGGTCCCGGAGCAGCAGGTTGTGCCGTTCGTCACCGCGGCTGGTGCCGTTGAGGCTGAACAAGAAGCGGCGCCGGTCGAGTGGAGCGGTGACTTGCTCCACAAGAATGAAGTCTTCGTCACTGGGATCGGCGCGTCGACCACCTATCCGGACTACAAGCCAGCGCCTTTCATCGTGTCATCGCGAGTGGACGACGTGGACATGGTCACGGTTGTCACCGAGGGCATCTTCAGCTACTGCAGCCTGAAAGTGAAGATCGACACGGACCGATATCTCGGACCGGAGCAGGCCAATGTGCGCTGCCGCGGCGAGGTCGTCGGCCACGTCACGACGGCGGAGTACGGTTCGCAAATGCTGTCGCTCGGCGGCGTGCACCACCTCACGGGCGGCAGCAAGAAGGAAGGGCGCGTTACGGTCGAAACGATGGAGGCGCTGGGCAACAAGAAAGCGGTGGAGCTGACCATCGACGGGGGTTCGCAAATTGTAGTTCAGGCCGGCCGGGCACCGATCGTCAACGGCGTGGAGGAACAGCGCATGCGCGTGGGCTGCGGCTCGGCCACCGTGGGTATCTTCGCCAAGCAACTGTTCGGCCGCGTCGACGAGGTCGTGGTGGTCGACGACCATATCACCGGTGTGCTGACCGAACATCAGGCCGGACGCTGCCTGGACATGGCACGCTCCGGCGTCAAGCTACGCGGCCGCAAGTCGACCCCGGGTCGTTACTTCCAGGTCGCGAATCCCGGCCCAGGCTGGGGTGGCACCGATCTGACCGACCCGCTGTCGATCATCGAGGGTTGGGATCCCGAGGTGGCACGGCCCGGCCTGCGTCTACTCATGACGTCCACCACCGGCGAGCACGCCGCATGGTATGTGCTCGACGAAAATCTCGTGCCGCGAGAAGCGGAGATGCCTGTTGACGTGCAGCGTGTCGTCGAGCGCATCGGCGAGAACTGCGAACCGTCGCTGGCCACGGTGCTCTTCCTTGGGGGGGCGGGCGGCAGCCTGCGTGCCGGTGTGACGGAAAACCCCGTGCTGTTGACCCGCTCGATCAAGGAAGCGCTGGTCAACGTGACCTGCGGCGGCGCGCCGGCCTACGTGTGGCCAGGTGGCGGCATCACGGTGATGGTCGACGTCATGCGCATGCCGAACAACAGTTTCGGCACGGTGCCCACACCGGCCATCGTTGCGCCGATCGAGTTCACGATGCGGCTGGCCGATTACCAGGCATTGGGTGGGCACACTGAATCCGTGAGATCGCTCGAGGACGTGCTGCGCAAGGGTGCGTCGCACAACGACGGGGCGCCGACGGCGCGGCGCTGGGAACCGGCTGCGTCGGTCAATCCCTGGCCGGTCGGGCAGCCTCCACTCCTCGGGTGAGGTTTGTCGATGACCGCGCAACGCGCCTTGCTTCCTGACGGCCGCTGGCACTTCCAGCATGGCCCGATGGACATCGTCATTGGAGCCGACGGTGCGCCTGGGGCGGTGGCCAGCGCGCACGAGGCGGCTTGGGCGCGCTTCCAACTGCTGCTGGACGAGTTGGTTCGGGAGCTCGCGCTACTGAGGCGTCCGGTGGCCGGCACGTGTCCGCTGCACGGCGAAGTCGCGCGCTGCATGTGGAGCGCTTGCAAGCCGTTCGAAGCCGGGTTCATCACACCAATGGCCGCGGTGGCCGGCGCGGTGGCCGAGGCCTTGATCGTGTTCTATGAGCGCGATGGCATTGAGCGGGCCTGGATCAACAATGGCGGCGACATTGCGCTGCATTTGGCGCCCGGAAGTTCGGTCCGCGTCGGCGTGTATGCAGACATTGCCCGCCTGGACGCGAGCCAGTTGCGCGGCGGCCTCACCACCGATGGTCGTTTCGAGGTCACTCAAGCCATGCCGGTGCACGGCGTGGCCACGAGTGGCTGGCGTGGCCGCAGCTTCTCCCTGGGCATCGCCGACAGCGTGACCGTGCTCGCGCGCACGGCGTCGGAGGCTGACGCGGCGGCCACCGTGATTGCCAACGCCGTGAACGTGTCTGATGCACGGATTGAGCGTCGTTCGGCATGCGAGCTGAAGGACGATAGCGACCTCGGTGCGATCGAGGTCACCGTCGATGTGCCGCGCTTGCCTGCTGATGTGGTGCGCGCGGCGCTCGACCGTGGGGCAACCAAGGCGCGCGAACTGCGCAATGCAGATGCCATCCACGCGGCGTTGCTGATCTGCCAGGGCCAATTGGCCGTTTGCACGACACCGGTGCCGGCAGCCGTCGGTTCGGCAATTTGTTTGACGCCCGCGTAAAGAACGCAATACGAAGATGATTGAAGTACGCCGCATTCTCACTCAGGTGGAGGACATCCACCACGAGTTCGGTCCACCGCCGCCGGCGCCGTTGCGCCGCGGAGCGATCGCCGCAGTGCTGAGGAATCCGTTCGCGGGCCGCTACGAACCGGACATCCTGCCGATGATGGAGGCGCTCAATCCCGTGGGCCTCGAGATGGGGCGCCGCTTGCTCGCCGCGCTGGACGTCGCGCCCGAGCGCATCGAGTCCTACGGCAAGGGCGCGGTCATCGGCTCGGCCGGCGAGCTCGAACACGGAGCCCTGTGGCACGTGCCCGGCGGTTACGCGATGCGCGAACTGCTCGGCTGGAAGGGCGATCGCCAGGCCTACGCCAAGGGTCAGGCTTCAGGCACGAAGGGGCAGCCGGGAAATGCGCTGTCGATCGTGCCGTCGACCAAGAAGGTCGGCGCCGCAGGCGCCGCGCTGGACGTACCGCTCACGCACATCAACGCCAGCTATGTGCGCAGCCATTTCGATGCCTTCGAAATGCGCGTGCCGGGCGCGCCGACCGCCGACGAGATCGTCTTCATCCTCGCCATGAGCACCGGGCCACGCGTGCACGCGCGTGTCGGCGGCCTGAAAGCCGCCGACATTGCCCAATGGGACGGCCTGCGCTGATGTCAATCAAAGGAGAACCCCGAACATGCCAGCCCGAATCCGCAAACTGATCGTGCAAGTCGACGAGACGCGCCTGGAGATGGGCCGCGCGGTCGAACCAGCCACGCGCAAGGCGCTCGCGATGGCCGTGATCGACAACCCCTGCGCGGGCCGCTATGTCGAGAACCTGGATGAGCTCGTCGCCATCGGTGAGGAGCTGGGCGGCCTGCTGGGCGCGAAGTGCGTGCAGGCGCTGGGCATCGAGCCGGGGCAGGCCCAAAGCTACGGCAAGGCCGCCATCGTCGGCGAGGCCGGCGAGCTCGAGCATGCCGCCGCGATCCTGCATCCCAAGCTCGGAGCTCCGTTGCGCAAGGCCGTCCAGAAGGGTGCTGCGCTCGTGCCATCGGCGAAAAAGCGCGGTGGCCTGGGCACGGCGATCGACGTGCCGCTGGGCCACAAGGACGCGGCCTTCGTGCGCAGCCACTTCGATGCGATGGAAGCCCGCGTGAGCGACGCGCCGCGCGCCAACGAGATCGTGGTGGCCGTGGCCGTCACCGACAGCGGGCGGCCACTGGCGCGCGTCGGTGGCCTGCAGGTCCACGAGATCAAGGGCGAGGACGGGTTGCGCTGATGGAGAAGCCTTCCGCATACCCGACTTCTTCTACCGCTGCTGAACTGGCACGCAAGCAGGTACTGTATACACAGATGAGGACTTACTGATGATGAACATAAGCTCGAATTCGGTCGACCCATTCTCGGCCAAGGGTAGCGGCGAGCCGACCGAGATCAAGGCTCGCAATACCGCGGTGTTGGTCGTCGACATGGAGAACGACTTCTGTGTGGAAGGCGGTGCCATGGTGCTGCCTGGCTACGAGAAGCTGATCGGACCGCAGCTTCGAGTCATCGACGCGGCCCGCGCAGCCGGGGCACCGATCGTCTTTATCACCGACGCGCACCGGCCCGGTGTTCATCGCGACCGCGAGTTTCTCAAGCGCGCTCGCCATTGCATCGAAGGCACTTGGGGCGCGCGTGTCGTGGACGCGCTGAAGGCGCGCTCCGACGACCACTACGTCATCAAGCGCCGCTACTCGGGTTTCTTTGGAACTGACTTGGATATGACCCTCAAGGATCTGGAGATCGACGGCGTCGTCGTGATGGGAGTTGTGACCAACATTTGCGTGCGATCGACAGTTCATGACGCATTCTTTCTCGGGTACAGGGTGTTTGTCCCGGAAGACTGCGTGGCCGCGCCCTCCGAGCGGGAGCAGACCTCATCACTGTTCGACATCGCGACCTGCTTTGGCTGGGTCACTGACTCAAATGAGGTCGCGCGAGCCTACGCGACAGGCAGTCTGATCAACAACCGCTTCGAATTCGCTTAACCGCCGGCATGTGACACAGGCACCTCGCCGGCTGCTGTGTGCCCCGATTGCTTCCCTTGTCTCAACCCTAGGAGAGTCCCATCATGTCTCGACAATTCAAGACTTCAACAACGCGGCGCGCCTTCGTTCAGTCCGGCGCCGCGACCCTGATGGCTGGTACGCTGGGTTTGCCGCTCCTGGCACGAGCGGCGGACCGGCCCTGGAAGATCGGCATCCTGCAACCCTTCTCGGGTGGTCTCGAGGCCTTGGGGGAGCAAGGCTTCCAAGGCGGGAAGTTGGCCATCGACGAAATCAATGCGGCGGGTGGACTGCTTGGCCAGAAAGTGGAATTCGTGCGTGCCGATACCCGTACGGACCCGAAGACAGCCGTGGAGCGCACCCAGGAGTTGATCCGCCGTGACGAAGTGGATGCGATCCTCGGCCCCCTGACCAGCGCGGAACGTGACGCCGTGCGTCCGACGATCGAGCGCGCCAAGGTTCCGCTGCTCTACGCAACAGACTACGAAGGCGGTGTTTGTAGTCGCTACATCACCTGCTTTTCCGCGCTGCCTGCTGAGTGGGTCGGTCCGTTGATCAGCTATTCAAGCAAAAACGTCGGGAAGAAGTTCTATCTGATTGGCAGCGACTACATCTGGCCAAAGCGTATGAACGAGGACGTGCGCGCCTCCGCCGCCAAGAACGGTGCGGTCGTGCTCGGCGAGGAGTACGTTCCGTTCGGCCTCAAGGATTTCGCGAGCAGCCTGCGCAAGATCGAGTCGTCGGGCGCCGACACGCTGGTAGTAAGCGTTGTCGGAGCCGACGCGATAACGCTGATCAAGCAGTTCACCGGCGCCGGGCTGAAGCGGAAACTGCGCATCCTGTTCTTCGGTTTCAGCGAGAACTATCTCGCCGGACTGTCGACGCAGGAATCGGACGATATCGTCACTGTGTCGAGCTTCATTTCGACCTTGAAGACGCCGGAGGCCATCGCTTTCGTGAAGAACGTCCGTGATCACTTCGGGCCCCAGACCATCGTATCGAACAATCTTTATGCCCACTACAACATGATGCGCCTTTACTTCGGTGGCGTTCAGCGCGCAAAAAGCACGGACAAAGAGAAGATTACCGACGCGATGGTGGGCCAAACGCTCGCGACGGCCAATGGAGAGGTCTTCCTGCGCTCGAGCGATCGACACGTGGAATTGAACACGCTTATCTCTATGGCCAAGAATGGCAGCCTGGAGTTGCTTCAGAATGTCGGTCGTGTCGTCGCGCCGTCTCAGTGCAAGACAGGTTGAACAATGCCGGCTCTGCTCCAAGTTCGGGATGTGAAGAAGCACTTCGGGGGCGTGCGGGCCCTCGAAGGCATCGACTTGGCGCTCGAGGCAGGCCGGGTCTACTGCATCGTCGGACCGAACGGCTGTGGCAAATCTACCTTGCTAGGGGTGATCAGCGGAGAACTTGCTCCCACGGCCGGATCTGTCTGGTTTGGCGGCAATAACATTACCGGCATGGCGCCAGCGCGCATTGCGCGCATGGGTGTTCTTCGCAAGTTCCAGGCGCCAAGTATCTTTCCAAGTCTGACGGTGGCGGAGAACGTGGAGGCCGCGTTGATGGCACGCACCGTACCTTGGGGCCGGCTCGTCGCCCGCCGGCATCTGAAGAGGCTTGGAGAACTCCTCGACCTCGTCGGGCTGCAACACCGTGCCGGACTGGTGGCCGAGGAACTGTCACACGGCGAGAAGCAGTGGCTGGAGATCAGCATGTTGTTGGCCGAAGAAAGCCCGTTGCTGCTTCTGGACGAACCCACAGCCGGCATGACCATCCGTGAGACGCAACAGACCGTCGAGTTGATCAGGCGAATTGCATCCGAGCACGGTCGCACGATTCTTGCGATCGAGCATGATATGAGCTTCGTCGAGGGCCTCGAATGTGAAGTGATCGCACTGCTGCGCGGGCGGGTGCTCTGCC
>JAFECV010000450.1 GCA_018241985.1 Pseudomonadota bacterium
CACCAACCCATGGATCAGCTGACCGGTGTTTCGAAAAATTCACAAGCTCTCAGGCCGCCAGCTTGGCCTTGACCTGCTCCACGATCGCGGCAAACGCCGCCTTGTCGTGCACCGCGATGTCGGCCAGCATCTTGCGGTCGACCTCGATCGCGGCCCGGCGCAGGCCGTTCGCGAACTGGCTGTAGGTCAGGCCGCATTCGCGCGCGGCGGCGTTGATGCGGGCGATCCACAACTGGCGGAACACGCGCTTCTTGGTGCGGCGGTCGCGGTAGGCATATTGCCCGGCCTTCATCACCGCCTGCTTGGCGATGCGGAACACATTGCCGCGGCGGCCGCGGTAGCCCTTGGCAAGGGCGAGAACTTTCTTGTGGCGGGCGCGGGCCGTGACGCCACGTTTCACGCGAGGCATTTGCGTACTCCTTGTTCGTCAGTCGATCAGAGGCCGGCCTTGGGCAGCATCTGCGCGATGTGACCCATGTTGGTCTCATGCACCGACACCGCGCCGCGCAGGTGGCGCTTGTTCTTGGTGGTCTTCTTCGTCAGGATGTGACGCTTGAAGGCCTGACCGCGCTTGACGGTGCCGCCGGGACGAACGCGAAAACGCTTCTTCGCGCTGCTCTTGGTCTTCATCTTGGGCATTGAATGCTCCTGTTCGTTGTGCTCGTGAGGCGTCTGCGCATCCCTCGCGCAGCCTTGCGGGCCCCGAGCCACTTGTTCGTGGCGCTCGTCACTGCACCACCTTGACCGACAGCGGCTTGCGCTCGCCATCATCGACGGGGAGGCGACGTTTCCTCCCCCAACTTCCATTCCGCTCGCTGCCGCGATCGGCCGCAGCAGACCGGATCAAGCCCCCTGCGCCGCGCCGGTCTGCGCCGGCCGGGCCGCATCGGGCGCCGGCTTCGCCGCGTCCGGCGTCTGCCTTGCCGCTTCCGCCGCCTGCTTCGGCTGCGACTTCTTGCGCACGGGCGCGATCATCATCACCATCTGCCGTCCTTCGAGCTTCGGAAACTGCTCAACGACGATCGTGTCGGCCAGTTCGTCGCGAATGCGCTCCAGCAGCGCGCGGCCGAGATCCTGGTGCGTGATCTCGCGGCCGCGAAAGCGCAGCGTGATCTTGCATTTGTCGCCCTCGGCCAGGAAGCGCCGGATGTTGCGCATCTTGATGGCGTAGTCGCCCTCGTCCGTGCCCGGTCGGAACTTGACTTCCTTGACCTCGATGACCGTCTGCTTGGCCTTCGCGTCGGCGGCTTTCTTCTGTTCCTGGTACTTGAACTTGCCGTATTCCATCAGCCGGCACACCGGCGGGTTCGCCGTGGGGACGACCTCGACCAGGTCCACGTCCATTTCTCCGGCCATGCGCAGCGCGTCCATCAGGCTGACGACGCCGAGCGGCTCGTTCTCGGGCCCGGACAGCCGGACCTCGGGCGCCATGATTTCGCGGTTCAGCCGATGCTGTCGCTCTTCGCGGTGGCGACGGTCACGATATGCAGTAGCGATAATTCAAATCCTTCATCCAGTTTGCTATTCTGAAAATAGCGAACGCCGCACAGCCCACGCCAGCTTGCGGCCATCGAATCGATCAACGGCAACGAGGACGGGTCAACGCTTGGCGGCGATGTCCGAGGCGATGCGCTCTGCGAATGCTTCGACCGACATCACGCCGAGGTCGGCGTTGCCCCGGGCGCGCACTGCAACGGCACCTGCTGCCCGCTCCTTGTCGCCCACGACGAGGATGTACGGGAGCTTTTGCATCGAATGCTCTCGTATTTTATACGTAATTTTCTCGTTGCGCAGGTCGAGCTCGGCCCTAAGCCCTTGATTTTTCAGTGTTTCGGCGACAGCGCGCGCGTAGTCCGCCTGCGCGTCGGTGATGTTGAGCACCGCGACCTGCACCGGCGCGAGCCAGGCCGGCAGCGCGCCGGCGTGGTGCTCGATCAGCATGCCGATGAAGCGCTCGAGGCTGCCGACGATCGCGCGGTGCAGCATGACCGGGCGATGCCGGGCGCCGTCCTCGCCGACGTATTCGGCGTCCAGGCGCTCGGGCATGTTCGGGTCGACCTGCATCGTCCCGCACTGCCATTCGCGCCCGATCGCGTCCTTCAGCGTGTACTCGACCTTCGGGCCGTAGAACGCGCCCTCGCCGGGCGAGATCGTGAACGCGCAGCCCGACGCGCGCAGCCCTTCGGCGAGCGCTTGCTCGGCCTTGTCCCAGCTCTCGTCCGTGCCGATGCGCTGCTCGGGACGGGTTGCCAGCTTGTAGATGATGTCGGTGAAGCCGAAATCGCGGTACACGCGCTGCAGCAGCGTGGTGTAAGCGACGCACTCGGACTGGATCTGGTCCTCGGTGCAGAAGATGTGGCCGTCGTCCTGCGTGAAGCCGCGCACGCGCATGATGCCGTGCAGCCCGCCGGACGGCTCGTTGCGGTGGCAGGCGCCGAACTCGCCGTAGCGCAGCGGCAGGTCGCGGTAGCTCTTCACGCCCTGCTTGAAGATCAGGA
>JAFECV010000451.1 GCA_018241985.1 Pseudomonadota bacterium
CCGCGGCCTCTCGAACACGCCGCATGCGCTGCGGGCGGCGCTGAACCGCCGCGGCTCAAGCGCCGAGCTTGGCGCGCAGCATCTCGTTCACTTGCGCCGGATTCGCCTTGCCGCGGCTGGCCTTCATCACCTGGCCGACCAGCGCATTGAAGGCTTTATCCTTGCCCGCGCGGAATTCCTCGATCGATTTCGCATTGCCGGCCAGAACCTGGTCGACGATCGCCTCCAGCGCGCCGGCGTCGCTCATCTGTTGCAAGCCCTTGGCCGCGATCACTGCGTCCACGTCGGTTGCCTCGCCGCTCCACAGCGCATCGAACACCTGGCGCGCCGCGCTGTTCGAGACCGTGCCGTCGGCGATGCGCCGGATCAGCGCGGCCAATTGCCCGGCCGCGACCGGCGCCGCGGCGATGTCGAGGTCACCCGCGTTCAGCCGGCGCGAGACCTCGCCCATGATCCAGTTGCTGGCGAGCTTGGGATTCCCGCAGGCCGCGGCCACTTCCTCGAAATACGTCGCCATTGCCCGGCTCTGGGTCAGCGTGGTCGCGTCGTACTCGGGCAGGCCATGCGTGGCGACGAAGCGCGCGGCCATCGCGCGCGGCAGCTCGGGCATCGCCGCGCGCACCTCGTCGATCCAGTCCTGCGCGATCGCCAGCGGCGGCAGATCCGGGTCGGGGAAGTAGCGGTAGTCGGCCGCGTCTTCCTTGGTGCGCATCGCGCGCGTCTCGCCGGTATCCGGGTCGAACAGCACCGTGGCCTGCTGGATGGGCTGCCCGTCTTCGAGCTGCGCGATCTGCCAGCGCAGCTCGTAGTCGATCGCCTGCTGCATGAAGCGAAAGCTGTTCAGGTTCTTGATCTCGCGCCGGGTGCCGAGCGGCGCGCCGGGCCTGCGCACCGACACGTTCGCGTCGCAGCGAAAAGATCCTTCCTGCATGTTGCCGTCGCAGATGCCGATCCAGGTGACGAGCCGGTGCAGCTCCTTCGCATAGGCCACGGCTTCGTCGCTGGATCGCATGTCGGGCTCGGTGACGATCTCGAGCAGCGGCGTGCCGGCGCGGTTCAGGTCGATGCCGCTCATGCCGACGAAATCCTCGTGCAGCGATTTGCCGGCGTCTTCTTCCAGATGCGCGCGCACCAGCCGCACCGAGCGCGGCTCACCATCCAGGAAGAACTCGACGCCGCCGCCCTGCACCACCGGGATCTCGTACTGGCTGATCTGGTAGCCCTTGGGCAGGTCCGGGTAGAAGTAATGCTTGCGCGCGAACACGCTGCGCGGCGCGATCGTCGCTCCGATCGCCAGGCCGAAGCGGATCGCGCGCTCGACCGCGCCGCGGTTCATCACCGGCAGCGTGCCGGGCAGCGCGAGATCGACCGCGCAGGCCTGGGTGTTCGGCTCGGCGCCGAACGCGGTGGCCGCGCGGCTGAAGATCTTGCTTGTCGTGGAAAGCTGGGCATGGGTTTCGAAGCCGATCACGACCTCGTAGCCCTGGATCAACGGGAACGCCATTTCAGATGCCTTCGGGTTGCCGCAGATGGAAGTCGGTCGCCTGCTGCAGCCGGTGCGCGGCGTTCAGCAGCCGCGCCTCCTGCAGGTGGTTGCAGATCAGCTGCAGCCCGACCGGCATGCCGCCTTCGCCGAAACCCGCCGGAACGCTCATGCAGGGCAGGCCGGCAAGCGAGGCCGGCAGTGTGAAGATGTCGGCCAGGTAGTCGGCCAGCGGGTCGCCGCCGTGCGCGCCGAGCTTCCAGGCCACGGTCGGCGCGACCGGCCCCGCGATCAGATCGCAAGATTTGAACGCCTGCTGGAAGTCGTCCGCGATCATGCGGCGGATCTTCTGCGCCTGCAGGTAGTACGCGTCGTAGTAGCCGTGCGACAGCACGTAGGTGCCGATCATGATGCGGCGCTTGACCTCGTCGCCGAACCCTTGCGCACGCGACTTCTGGTACAGGTCCTGCAAATCGGCGTATTCCTTCGCGCGGTGCCCGTAGCGCACACCGTCGAAGCGGCTCAGGTTGCTCGACGCTTCGGCCGGCGCAATGATGTAGTAGACGGGAATTGCCAGTTCGGTGCGCGGCAAGCTGATATCGACCAGTTTGGCGCCGAGCTTCTGGTACTCCTTGAGGGCCGCGTCCACCGCGGCGCGCACGTCGGCGGAAAGGCCTTCGCCGAAGAATTCGCGCGGCACGCCGATGCGCAAGCCGTTCAGTGCGTCGTTCAGGGAGCGCGTGAAGTCCTCAGGCGGCAGATCCAGCGAGGTCGAGTCGCGGTCCGGATCGGGGCCGCACATGGCGGACAGCAGCAGCGCGCAGTCCTCGGCGCTGCGCGCGATCGCGCCGGCCTGGTCCAGGCTGGACGCGAACGCGATCATCCCGTGGCGCGACGCGCGGCCGTAGGTCGGCTTGATGCCGGTCACGCCGCAAAAAGCCGAAGGCTGGCGGATCGAGCCGCCGGTGTCGGTGCCGGTTGCGCCGGGCGCGAGGCGCGCC
>JAFECV010000452.1 GCA_018241985.1 Pseudomonadota bacterium
TAGGCTAGGTATCGTCACCTGCCCCCCGGGACACGGACCAGGACTTCATGTCCATTACCACACTCATGAGACGTTCATGTGCCTGACAGGGCGGTGGCTGATCCAGTGGGGAGACCATGGAGAGGAAAGCACAGTATTGGAACATCTGGACCTGATCGCCGTGCCGCCCACTGTGACTCGCCGGTTCGAAAACATCTCTGAACAAGACGCGCATCTCCTAGTGATTGTGCAGGGCGAGCGCGACAAATTCGACGACATCGACCGCGATCCGGTGACCGCCGAGAAAATTGCCGCCAAGTTTGGGAATGAAGTGGTTGTCAGACTCGAGGCGGCAGGATGGAAGTTCTCCATCGGACGCGAGCACGAAACCGACTATGCAAAGGCATGAGATGTCCTCCTTTGATCCTGACACCCTCGATTCAAAGCAGCAGTACAAGCTCATGAGTTCGACCATCATCCCCAGGCCCATCGCCTTGGTGACGACCATAGGAGCGGATGACGTTCCGAACGCAGCACCATTCAGCCTCTTCAACATGGTTGGTGTGGAACCGCCGATGCTGATGTTCTCCCTCACGCCTCGCGCGGGAAATATCAAGGACACCGGCCGCAACATCGAGCTATTGCCCGAGTTCGTCGTTCACATCGTGGATGAGAACGTCAAGGAAAAGATGAACATCTGCTCCGCAGATTTCGCGCACGGTGTCAGCGAGATCGATTTCGCCGGTTTCCGAACGGCACCGTCGGTCAAAGTGCGGCCGCCGCGCCTGATCGAATGCCCCGCACAGTTCGAGTGCCGTTTGATCGACATCGTGAAAGTCGGGCGCCGACCCAACCACATCGTGATCGGTGAGGTCGTCATGCTGCACTACCGCGAGGGCATCGTCGACGAAGCGAAGTATTACGTGGATGCCGGTAAGCTCGCGCCGATCGGACGATTAGAAGGCGCAGGCATGTACACGCGTATTACGGACAGATTTCGCATGAACAAGCCCGACATCCCTGGTGTACCAGCGACCAGCGGCTGAGATCCAGGCTTCTTTCCCTCGAAAAATAAGGAGATGCACGTGCCAATTACCCGTCTTTTCTTTCGTGCGGCAGCAGCGATCGGCTTCGCCATGATGACTGTCTCCAGCGGAATGGCGGCACAGTCTTTCCCGACGCGCCCTTTGAAAGTGGTCGTTTCTTACAGCCCAGGAGGAGCCGCGGACATTTTGGCTCGAGCCGTTGCCGATCGCCTAGGCCGCCGCTTGGAGCAGTCCGTAATCGTGGAAAACATGCCCGGTGCCGGCGGCGCGATAGCCGCAAGGTATGTAGCCAAATCGGCACCGGATGGCTATACCATGCTCCTCTCCGGCACCACGGCCCTGGTGCTTTACCCGCTACTGCATGGTAAACCTGTCTACGATGCCCAAAATGACTTCACGGGGATCGGGATGGTCGCCTCTTCACCTCTTGTGCTTGATGTCGCCAGTAATTCAAACATACACCGTGTCGCGGAGTTCGTAAAAGCAGCGAGGGGCAGTTCCATGGCATATGGTTCGGCGGGTATCGGCTCAGCCTTAAACATCGCAGGCGAATTGTTCAAGTCGGTGGCTGGCGTAGACCTCTTGCATGTTCCCTACAAGGGCAGCGCGCCAGCGCTGAATGCTTTGATGGCTGGTGAAGTCAATGCTGTATTCGATGTGGTAGCCAGTTCCGAGCCATTAATCGAAAGCGGGCGTCTCCGGGCGCTGGCGGTGCTGAGTAAGACGCGCAGCAAGGAGCTTCCCGACGTGCCGACCCTCCGGGAACAAGGCTACAAGAATTTTGATTTTTCCGTCCGATACTCACTGGTTGTGCCGAAATCGACCCCAAGCAGTATCGTCACTCAACTCAATGGGGCGCTGAACGCTGCGTTGCTCGATCCGACCTTAGCCCAGCAACTCAAGACCTTGGCGCTCGATGTGACGCCCAGTACGCCGGAGGCCGTCATGGAATTCGCCAAGCAGGGAATCACACGATTGAAGCCCATCATTAAGGCCGAGGGAATCAAGCTTGACTGAAGAGCCGAACGGGCTGACCTACTTACATTTTTTCACTTTGACTCATGAGGGCAGTGCGGCTTGAGGATGCGTTGGCGTCCAAAGGGCTAAACTCCATCATTCGCATCGGGCCCCGTATCGGCGGCATCGATATGACGGGCACCGTGCTGAAGTCTGCCGAACATGTCGAATCGTCTGGACCGGGCGCGCTGCTCAACCAGGACACCTTCTGCAGCCCGGCCTTTGCCAAATGCTATAGCTCCAAGATGCCGATTGCAGCGTGCGACCTGCCGTAGCAGTGGGTGCTGTCCTTCTACGGCGCGCTAGGGAAGGTCTGCATAAGTCACCCGCCTGAGCCCCTCGGGCGTTAAACACAGATGAAACAGATGAGTCTTGGCAGTACCGGATTCGAGCGCAAAGCCAAGAGGACGCGCAAGCGCGAGTTCTTGGCTGAGAT
>JAFECV010000453.1 GCA_018241985.1 Pseudomonadota bacterium
CGGCGCCGTGCTGCCGGACGACGAGATCAAGGGCATGAACTGGCTGGTCGATGGCGTGACGGCCAGCATGTAGCAGGGCCGGTTCGTGGCGCGGCTGGAGGCCTTATCGTGGCTGTGGTGACTGTGACCGAAGAATCCCGTTCAGCCGACGGCTGGTTCGTCGTGGCGACTTCCGCCGATGTGCCGCCGGGGCAGATCGTGCAGACGTTCCTGCAGGGGCAGGAGCTTGCGCTGTGGCGCGACACGCATGGCGCCGCGCAGGTCTGGGAAGACCGCTGTCCGCATCGCGGCACCCGCTTCACGATAGGGCGCATCGCGGGCGACCAGTTGGCGTGCGCTTATCACGGCTGGCGCTTTGCCGCCGGCGGTCACTGCACCTACATTCCCGCGCATCCGGGCCTGACGCCGCCGAAGCCGATCTGCGCCAGAACCTACGCAGTGCGTGAGCGGTACGGCATGATCTGGGCGAGCCTCGGCAGCCCGGAAAGTGACGTTCCGGTGCTGCCCCCGTTCGCGGACGGCGCGGGACGCCGGTTGTTCTGCCGCAGCTTCGTGACCCGCTGTCCCGCCGACGAGGCCGCGCAGCAACTGCTCGCGCAGACCGATCACCGGTACCGGGCCATCGCGCCATTGGCGCTGGTCGGAGACACCGACACGGATGCGACGCCGGTGTTGCTGATCCAGCCGATGAGCGAGCAGCGGTCGATATTGCATCTGTGGCTCGTGACCCATGACGGCGCCGACAGTGATGCGGCGCTGCGCGAACGTCACGTGACGCTGATCAAAACACAGCGCAGCCGTGTGGAGGCTGCCGCCGCAGCCCTCGCGCAGTAGGCTCGGCCGCCGGTTGCCTCCGGACGGTCTGCCTGGAAGAAATGGTGGAGAAGGACATGTCACCCGTGCTCGACCCTGTCGTACGCAATGAATGGTTCGCCGTTTCCGCCGCGAGCCGGCTCCAGCCCGGAGAGCACCTGTTCACTCGGCTGCTCGATCGCGACATCGCGGTGTGGCGCGACGCCACCGGCGGGGTCCATGCGGCCGACAAGGCCGCGTGGGAAAGCCGGAGCGATGGCGAATGCAGAGCGATGGACCGCTACGGCTACCTCTGGGTGACGCTCGGCGAGCCGCAGCGCAAGTTCTTCGAGCTGCCGGAATTCGGCCAGCCGGGACGGCGCGCGATCGATTGCGGAACTTTCGGCGTCAAGACCTCGGGCTTGCGCATCATCGAGAACTTTCTCGACATGGCGCATTTCCCGTACGTGCATACCGACATCCTCGGCAAGGAGCCGCGCACCGAAGTGCGCGAGTACAAGGTCGAGACGCGCACGGACATCGGCGAAATCCTTGCGACCGAGTGCACCTTCTGGCAGCCGAAGGCGGCGGCATCCGCGAGCGATGGCATGCTGGTCGAGTACACCTACCGGGTCGTCGGGCCGTTCGCGGCGATCCTGTACAAGTCGAACCCGCTGCATGCCGGCGAGCGCGACGTGATCGCGCTCTACGTCCAGCCGCTCAGCGAAACCGAATGCAAAGCACGCATGAGCCTGCTGCTGTTCGACGACCAGTACAACGACGGCGAACTCATCGGGTTCCAGCAGACGATCTTCGGCCAGGACAAACCGATCCTGGAAAATCAGGTGCCCAAGCTGATCCCGCTCGAACCGCGCTCGGAAATGCCGACGCGCGCCGACGCGATGTCGATCGCGTACCGCCGCTGGTTGCGTGAGGGCGGGCTGCGCTACGGCGTGCAGAAGTCGGCGCCAGCGTCCGGCGCCGTTTGAGGAGGGCGCGATGATCAGGCTCTACGACTACACGCTGTCCGGCAACTGCTACAAGCTGCGGCTGCTGATGCACCTGCTCGATGTGCCGTACGAGGCGGTGTCCGTCGATTTCTATCCCGGTCGCGAGCACAAGTCGGAGCGTTTCCTCGCGATCAATCCGTTCGGGCAGTTGCCGGTGCTCGACGACGGCGATCTGCGGCTGCGCGATGCACAGGCGATCCTCGTCTATCTCGCCGCGCGCTATGACCCGACGCGCACCTGGTATCCGAACGACGCGGCCGCAATGGGAAAGATCGCGATGTGGCTCGCGGTCGCCGACGACATCACGCGCACCTCGTCCGCCGCGCGGCTGCACGATGCGCTGGGCTACGAGCTCGACGTGGATGCGGCACGCGCGGGCGCGCACGCGCTGTTTCGCACGATCGACGAACACCTGTCCGACGTGGAGATGACGGGCCAGCAATGGCTCGCGATCAACCAGCCGACGATCGCGGACATCGCGTGCTTCCCGTACATCGCGATGTCGCACGAAGGCGGTATCCTGCGCGACGATTACCCTGCGATCCGGCGCTGGCTCGAACGGGTACGGCGCCTGCCGCGCTTCGTCGGCATGCCCGGGATTCTCGAACCGGTGCTTTAGGGCCTGTTAACGCTATGAAAGGGGTCGCGAAGGCATGCCAAAGCCGGGCCATC
>JAFECV010000454.1 GCA_018241985.1 Pseudomonadota bacterium
CGGTGAAGTGGGCGAACAGCTCGTCGAGGGTCGCCTGCGGCATGGCGGCCGCGCGACGCAGTTCGGCGAGCGTGCCGTCGGCGACCAGCCGGCCGTCGCGCAGGATGCCGACGCGAGCGCACAGTTCGGCCGCCTCGTCCATGTAGTGGGTGGTCATCACCACCGTCGTGTCGAACCGTTCGCGCAGACGGCGGATATGTTCCCAGACCGTCTCGCGCGCCACCGGATCCAGACCGACGGTGGGTTCGTCCAGGAACAGCACCCGCGGACGATGCAGCATCGACAGCGCGATTTCCAGACGCCGGATCATGCCGCCGGAATACGTGGAGACGAGCCGGTGCGCGGCGTCGGCCAGCCCCATGAACTCGAGCGCCTCGTCGATGCGCTGCCTGCGCACGGCGCGCGGCAGATCGTACAGGGTTGCGAAGACGACCAGGTTTTCATATCCGGTGAGTTCCCCGTCGGCCGACAACGCCTGCGGCACGTAGCCGATGACGGCGCGCACCTTCATGGCCAGCCGGACGATGTCCATGCCTTCGATGCACGCGCTGCCCGACGTGGGCGGCAGCAGCGTGGTCAGCATCTTCAGCAGCGTGCTCTTGCCCGCGCCATTGCGTCCAAGCAGTCCGAACGTCTCGCCCTGGGCCACCGACAGGTCGACATGGTCAACCGCGACGTGCGTGCCGAAGCAACGGGTCAGGCCTTGCGTCTGCAATGCGGGCGGATTCGAATACAGGGCATTCAAAGTGTTGCAGGGCCGCGCCGCCTCGGTTGGATCAATACGACCTATCATCCGCGCAAGCCGCTGCGCGCGGTTTGCTTCTTGTCAAGTGAATTGAGCACGGAGGGCAGGGCCGCCGTCATGCGCAACTGGTGGGGACTGCCGGCGCGCCCGGGGGCTCGAAGACAGGGCGGATGAACTTTCAGTCCGCCGCGTCTCATCCTTTCATCGGGTCTTCATCTGGTCGACGAACCAGTCACCCGCGAGTTGCGCGACGCGCTCCAGGGCACCGGGTTCCTCGAACAGATGGGTCGCGTGCGGCACCACGGTCAGCTCGCTGCAATTGTTCAGCCGGCCAAGCGCCGCGCGGTTGAGCGCCAGCACCTCGGTGTCGGCGCCACCGACGATCAGCAGCGTCGGAGCCTTCACTGCGCCGAGCACCGTGCCAGCGAGGTCGGGCCGTCCACCGCGGGAGACGACCGCGAACACCCGGTCGGCGTGGCGCGCGGCCGCCACCAATGCGGCGGCGGCACCGGTGCTGGCGCCGAACAGGCCGATCGGGAGGGCAGCGAGAGATGGCCGGCGGCCCAGCCACTCGATCGTGTCGCAAAGGCGCCGGGCAAGCAGTTCGATGTCGAAGGTGGTGCGTCGTTCCAATGCCTCGTCGGGAAGCAGCAGGTCGAACAGCAGCGTGCCGAACTGCCTTTTCTGCAGCGCCCGTGCGACCTGGACATTGCGCGGGCTGTGCCGTGTGCTCCCGCTGCCGTGAGCGAAGACGATCAGCCCCCACGCGCGCGGCGGCACCACCAGATCGCCTTCGAGCTTCCGAGGGCCGATCAGAACCCTCTCAGATCCTGCACTCGATTCGTTCATCGTGAGCACTCCCCAATGTGGACGCGATGGTTTGTTATGTGCGCATCGCGCTGTTACGGCCTTGACGCGGCGCAAGCTGCGCGCGAGAAGGTCGCACGGACCGCTTTCGCGTCGTCGGCAACCGTGGCCAGGACGGGCTTGGTTTGACCTGGCGCAAACACCTCGCCGCAGGTTGGACGAAGCTTCCGACAAGTCGGCAATGCAATGGAGAAACAGACATGCACATTGGACAGATATGCACCCGTTCGGTGGTGACTTGCACGAGCGGCGCCAGTGCGCTTGAGCTGGCCAGGTTGATGCGCGACCGCCATGTCGGCGACCTGATCGTGGTGGCCGAGCACGAGGATGGAGCAAGGCCGGTGGGCATCGTCACCGACCGCGATCTCGTCGTCCTCGTGGTGGCCAAGGGCGTCGATCCCGAGCTGTTGCGAGCGGAGGATCTGGTCACCGGCGACGTCGTGACGGTCGCGGAATCGGACGACGTGCACGCAGCGATCGGGGCCATGCGCAGCAAGGGCGTCCGCAGGCTCCCAGTCGTGGACGCGCACCGCCGGTTGGTCGGCGTTCTCACGGCTGACGATGTGGCCCGACATCTCGCGGCGGAACTGACCGGCATGGCGTCCATCGCCGAGCAACAGGTCGAGCGCGAATACGCCACGCGGGAGCCCGTGGCGCACTGGCAGCGGAGTTCCTCAAAGGGGGGCGTGGGCAAACGGGCGAGCGCTGGGTGAGTGCAGGGCATCAAGAGATGCCGTGATGCTGCGCCCATTCCTTGGCCTTGGCGATCGCGATGCGGATCGCGCGTCCTTCGTCCATCCCGTCGGCGAGCAGCGCGTTGGCGATCTCGATGGCCTTCAGCCGCACGGGTTCGGGCAGGTG
>JAFECV010000455.1 GCA_018241985.1 Pseudomonadota bacterium
TACTGCGAAGGGATCGGCGCCGGCACGCAGCAGCATCGTCGGCTGCGTGACGCGGCCGATGCGGTCTTCCATACGGTAAGCCGCGACGGCACGGTGTCCGTCTTCCACGTCGCCCGATACCTTGAGCGCGTCGGCTACGAACGCCTGCAGCAGATCCGGGCGGTCCGGCGGGTAGAACGGCTGGCGCCGCTGCCACAACGTCGCCAGATGGCCGCCGTCGCCGCGCGCTTCGACCGCGTCGATCGGCGGCTGTTCGCGTCGCTCGCGGCGAAAGGCTTCGTCGGTGAACGGCGTGGACGACAGCACCAGCGATGCGATGCGGGCCGGATTCGTGGCGGCGATCTCGACCGCGATCACGCCGCCGGTGTGATGCCCGACCAGGTGCGTCCGGCCGACCCCCAACACATCGAGGAACTCGATCATCGCCGCGGCCCAGCGCTCGATGCCGGCCGGCCCCGGCAGCGGCACCGAATCGCCGAAGCCGGGCGTGTCCACCGCGATCGCGTGGAAATGCCGACCGATCAGCGGCAGCACCTCTCGGTACTCGAGCCAGCTGCGCGGCGTCTGATGCAGCAGCAGGACGGGCGGTGCCTGCCGATCTCCGCTCGATGCGTAATGCATCTGCCCGTGAGCAAGATCGACGAAGGCGCGGCGAACGGCGGACACGAAGTCAGTCTCAATCCTGCGCCGCGTCCGCCGGTGCGCGCCACAGCCCGGCATGGCGCAGCATGCCCAGCGTGCGCGCCAGCACGTCGCGCCGGTACGCGGCAGGGTCAAGGCCGGCATAGTCGTAGAAGCCGCTGCCGCTCTTCACGCCCAGCCGCCCCTGCTCGATCATCCCGGTCAGGATGGCCGGCGCGGCGTAGCGGTGTTCGTCGACCGCCTTCGCCATCTCGCGGCTCGCGTGATGCAGGATGTCGGCGCCGCCGAAGTCGATGAACTCCACGACGCCGATGGACGCAAAACGCAGGCCAAGGCCGAACCGCGTCGCCTTGTCGATCTCCTCGGCCGTCGCGGCGCCCTCCTCGATCATGCGCGCAGCCTCGTTCATGATCAGTGCCTGCAGCCTGGGCACGATATAGCCCGGCGTCGCGCCGCACAGCACCGGCAGCTTGCCGATCGATTCCATCAGCTCGCGCGTGCGCGCCACCACCGCCGGCGCGGTGCCGGCATGCATGCTCATTTCGACCACCGGGATGAGGTAGGCCGGATTGAGCCAATGCATGTTCAGAAAGCGCTCGGGCCGGTGCACCACCGCGGCAAGATCGGTCACCAGAATGCTGCTGGTGGTCGAAGTGAGGATGGTTTCGTCGCTGCAATGGCGGCCGATCTGCTCGAAGGCGTCGCGCTTCGCTTCCATGGTCTCGGTCACGCCCTCGAACACCAGCTCGGCACGGCCCAGCGCGGCCGGCGCGCGATCCGCATCGACCAGTTCGACCCGGGACGCGATGGCCTCGACCTGCTCTGGCGGCAGCGCGCCCAGTTGCGCCAGGCTGTCCAGGCTGGCGCGGATTTCGCCGCGGACCTCGTCGCACAGCCGCTGCCAGGCATCGGGCGCACGCCGGCGCAGGTCGACGATCGCGATGCGATGGCCGGCGTAGGCGAATGCGACCGCGATGCCGCGCCCCATGCGCCCGGGCCCGACGGCAGCGAAGCGCGCCATCGTCAGGCCCCGTCGTGCAGCCGCTGCTGCAAGGCCGCAGGGCTCAGGGCCGCGAGGCCGAGCGCATCCAGCGTGCGCGGCCCTTGGCGAAGATCGCGGCCGAGCACGCCGCCGAGGATCGCGAGCAGACCGTGCGCGATCGGCGCATCGACGCCGGTCCAGCGCGCGACCGATGCGAGAAAGGCCAGGCCGAGCTCGGTGTCTTCGGTCACGTAGCGGTGCGTGTGCAGATCGATGCGTTCGCGCCAGTCGCCCGAGTCGACCAGCTTCCGGTGCGCGTCGCCGTACATCCATCGGTCGTTGTCGTAATGGTCCGACAGCGGATAGTGCGGCGCGCCGTAGCCCAGCGCTTCGCGCACCGCCACGCGCTCGCGATCGAGCCGGTCGGTCACGGCGCGCACCGCGGGCTGCGTGCCCTCGTTGTGGATGTCCCAGCGCTCGAAATGCTGCAAGGGCGCGGCATTCATCACCATCAGCGGAGGGTGGATCACCGGGCCGGCGTTCATCAGCGCCCCTGAGAGCGCGTCGCCGCAGCCATGGACGCCGGGAAACGCTTCCCGGATCACCGCAATCGCCCGGTCTTCGAGCCGCGCCGGATAGACGCCCGTCGGCAGCCGCACCGCTCGCATCGTCACGTTGACCTCGCGCTCGCCGTGCTTGCGCGCAAGGTAGGGCAGCGTCCCGGTTTCGGCCCACATCACCTGGGCGTGGTTGCCGGCCTCGCGCACGGCTTGCGCCATCACGTAGCTGCCGAACGTACCCGGCGGCAGAAAGACCACCTGCTCGTCGACCAGGTGCGG
>JAFECV010000456.1 GCA_018241985.1 Pseudomonadota bacterium
GGCATGCGCTGCTTCGCCGGTCGCGAGCAACTGCCCGCGTTCCTCGCCGCGACCCGGGTGCTGGTCTGCCTGCTGCCGCTGACCCCCGAGACCGAGGGCATCCTGTGCCGCGACACGCTGTCGCGCCTCGCTCCCGGCGGCTACCTGGTCAACGTCGCGCGCGGCGGGCACCTGGTCGAGGAAGACCTGATTCCGCTGATCGACAGCGGGCATCTCGCCGGCGCGACGCTCGATGTGTTCCGCACCGAGCCGCTGCCGGTCGAGCACCCGTTCTGGCGGCATCCGGCGATCACGGTCACGCCGCACATGTCCGCGCGCACGCTGCGTGCCGAGACGGTTGCGCAGATCGCGGCCAAGATCGAAGCGCTCGAGCGTGGCGAGCCGATCGCCGGCGTGGTCGATCGGCAGGTGGGATACTAGCCAGCGAAGGAACTTTCATGGCTTACCCCAGCACTGTCAGGCTCGTCGACGTCGGTCCGCGCGACGGGCTGCAGAACGAGAAGCAGCCGGTGCCGGCCGCGGTCAAGATCGAACTGGTCGAACGGCTGCAGGACGCCGGCCTGCAAGAGATCGAAGTCACCAGCTACGTCAGCCCGAAGTGGGTGCCGCAGATGGCCGACAACCACGAGGTGATGCAGGGCATCGCGCGCCGGCAGGGCGTGCGCTACTCGGTGCTGACGCCGAACATGAAGGGCTTCGAGGCCGCGCTGGCCGACCAGCCCGACGAGATCGTCGTGTTCGGCTCCGCCAGCGAGGCGTTCAGCCAGAAGAACATCAACTGCTCGATCGCCGAGAGCATCGAACGCTTCCGCCCGGTGGTCGCCGTGGCGCGCGAACGCGGCATCGCGGTGCGCGGCGCGATGAGCTGCACCGTCGGCTGTCCATACGAGGGCGAGATCGCGCCCGCGAAGGTCGGCTACCTGGCCGGGCTGATGAAGGGCATCGGCGTGCAGCGGGTGGACGTGGCGGACACCATCGGCGTCGGCACGCCTACCAGGGTGCAGGCCGCGTTCGAGGCGACGCTCGCGCACTACGACATCGACCACGTGTCCGGCCACTTCCACGACACCTATGGCCAGGCGCTGGCCAACACGCTGGCGGCGCTGGAACTGGGCGTGTGGAACTTCCAGTCGTCGGTCGCCGGCCTGGGCGGCTGCCCCTATGCGAAGGGGGCGACCGGCAATGTCGCGAGCGAGGACGTGGTCTACCTGCTGCAGGGTCTCGGCATCGCGACCGGCATCGACCTGGCCGCCCTCGTCGACGCCGGCAAGTTCATCAGCGACCGGCTCGGCCGCGCGCCGAACTCGCGCGCGGCGGTCGCGCTCCTGAACAAGCGCGCCGGGTGAGGGTGCCGCGATGAGCCTGCATGTCTGGCTGGCGTTCTTCGTCGCCTCGTGGCTGATCGCGCTGTCGCCGGGGCCGGGCGCGGTGCTGACGATGAGCCACGGCCTGTCCTACGGCGTGCGCCAGACCAGCGCGACCATCGCCGGGCTCGAAATCGGCCTGGCGTTCATCCTGCTGGTGGCCGGCGCCGGCATCGGCGCGCTGCTGATCGCGTCGGCCGGCGCGTTCATGGTGGTCAAGCTGCTCGGCGCCGCGTACCTGATCTGGCTCGGCGCGAAGCAATGGCGCGCACGGACCGATTCTGGCGACGCTGCCGAAGGCGCACCGGCCGAGCCGGAGGGGCTGAGCCTGCGCCAGCGCGTGCTGCGCGGTGCGCTGACGAATGCGACGAATCCGAAAGGCATCGTGTTCATGGTCGCGGTGCTGCCGCAGTTCATCGACCCGGCGCGGCCGCTTGCAGCGCAGTTGGCGATCCTGCTGGCGACCACGATCGCGGTCGACGTGACCGTGATGCACGGCTACGCCTGGGCCGCGGCGCGGTTCTCGGCCTGGATGCGCTCGGCGCGCGCGCGGCGTGCGCAGAACCGCGTGTTCGGCGGAGTGTTGATGGGTATGGGCGCCAGCCTGCTGCTGGTTGGGCGCATAGCGAAGGTGTGACGATGCAAGACGAATCGACGATGGAGGCGCTGCCCGACGGCGTGCGGCGCGTCTCGGCCGCGCTCCGGCGAGCCGGCCATCCGCACGCGCCGCTGATGCTCAGCGACGCGGCACGCACCGCGCAGCAGGCGGCGGACGCGCTCGGCGTCGCGGTGGGCCAGATCGCGAAGAGCATCGTGTTCCGGCGCAAGTCGGACGATCGCGCGGTGCTGGTCGTGACCTCGGGCGACCGCCGCGTCGACGAGAAGCGGGTGGACGCGCTGATCGGCAAGACCGGTCGCGCCGACGCGGATTTCGTGAAGGCGCACACCGGCTTTTCGATCGGCGGCGTGCCGCCGCTCGCGCATTTGATGCCGCCGGTCACGCTGATCGACCGCGAGCTGTTCCGGTTCGATGAGATCTGGGCCGCGGCCGGCCATCCGCATGGCGTGTTCAAGCTCAAGCCGCAGGACCTGGAGCG
>JAFECV010000457.1 GCA_018241985.1 Pseudomonadota bacterium
TGGCAACAGAACGTCGGGATTGGGATCAAACCGAGCGGCGCATCCACTTCACGCTCCTGGGCGGTATCGTGCTGGCGACGCTCCTGGCCACAGGCCTGGCGCTGCTCATGGTTCGGCGCATCGTGGTCATGCTGGAGCGCGTTGGCGTGCAACTGGCCGACCTGCGTTCGGATCGGCCGATTGCGCGGATCGGAGCGGACTTTCCACGCGAACTGCGGCCGTTTGCCGAAGCCTTCAATCAGGGCTTGCATCACCTGTATGCGGCCATTGCCCGCGAGCGCCGCTTCTCCCGCGACGTGGCCCACGAGTTGCGCACGCCCTTGGCAGAAATCCGCATCAGCGCAGAAAGCGCTTTGATCGATGCCGACCCGACCCGAATCCAGCGCGCCCTGAATGCAACGATCCAGGCCAGTTCACGCATGCAGCGCAGTGTGGACACTCTGCTGTTGTTGGCGCGGCTTGAATCCGGCCAACACACACTTGCGCTTGATCCTCTGGATCTAACAGCTTTGCTGCAAGAGTTGCTGGCGGGATTCAACGTCCAGCAAATGGCACCCAAGTCACCTATCCGTGTGACTTTGCCTGAATCGGCATGGGTGCAAAGCGATCAGGGCGTGATCGAACGCATCGTCTCCAACCTCTTGCGCAATGCCATCGAATACGCGCCCGAAGGCGACGACATTCAATGTAGGCTGGAGCGCGCGGCTTCCGGCTGGATGTTGACCATCGTCAACACAGCTCCCAATTTGCAGGCATCCGATCTGGATCAATTCGGACTTCGCTTCTGGCGCAAGGATTCCGAAGGTGGCACGGCGCACCACGCCGGGCTGGGACTTGCACTGGCCCTGGCGCTCGCGCATGCCATAGACCTGCCGCTGGCGTTCTCACTGGACAACGGTCGGCTGTCCGCGCGGCTTGGCCCTTGGCCACCGCTGCTCTGAGATTGACGCAGATCTACACCGCAGTGCCGAACATGGCTCCCACGCCCGCTGTCACCGCCATGGCAAATGTGCCCCAGAACGCGACGCGCAGCGCACTTTTGAAGAGCGGCGTACCACCCACGGCAGCGGCCGCAGCGCCGAGAAGGGCCAGGAAGACAATCGCCGTCGCGACGATCCAATAGAGCAGGCTCTGCTCCGGCGCCAACAGAACCACGGCCAGCGGCATGGCCGCACCCATCGCGAAGCTCCCAGCGGACGCCATGGCGGCTTGCAGCGGGCGAGCGCTCAAGGTTTCAGAAATGCCCAATTCATCGCGCGCGTGCGCGCCCAGCGCATCATGCGCCATCAATTGCGTGGCGACCTGATCCGCGAGTCGATGATCCAGGCCACGCCGGACATAGATGGCCGTTAGTTCCCGATGCTCTGCTTCCGGACTGTTTTCCAGTTCATCACGTTCCCGCGCCAAATCCGCCTTCTCCGTATCAGCTTGTGAATAGACCGATACGAACTCGCCTGCAGCCATGGACATGGCACCGGCTACCAACCCCGCGATGGCCGTGGTCATGATGCTGGCATGGCTTGCATGGGCAGCAGCCACGCCTGCAACCAGGCTGGCCGTGGAAATGATGCCGTCATTGGCACCCAGAACAGCGGCGCGCAGCCATCCGATATGTTCAGTGCGGTGACTTTCAGGGTGGGCGCGGTGGTGAAATTTTGTCATTAGAAAATCAAATCCATGTGAAGCAGCCTGAGGCCAGTAGGTCAGGGGCGACGACCGGGAAGCATGCGAACCAGTGTGTTGTCACGCATGACGTAGTGGTGCAACAGCGCCGCCATCGCATGCGATCCGATCAAGACATAGCCCAATGTCGCCAGCGCCTCATGGACATCCTTGAATTGGCGCGACAGAGCAACGTCGGTGCCGATCAGAGAGGGAATGGGCAAGCCAAACAGAACAATCGGCTTGCCCGCCGCGCTCAAGGTGAGCCATCCGAGCAGCGGCATGGCGAGCATGAAGCTGTAGAGCGCATAGTGCATGACATCGGCGAGCGTGGCCTGCCAGCGTGGCATGGGTGGTTGGATCGCGGGCTTCACGCCCGCCTGGAAGCGCACCCCGATACGGATCACGACGATCACCAGAACGCTGAGGCCCAGCAGGTAGTGCAAGGACTTCATGGCGTCTCTCAAGGCGCTTCCCTTGGGTGCCACTCCGCGCAGCTCCATGCTCGCATAGACCGCGATGATGAGAAGCACGGTCAGCCAATGCAGTCCTATGACCAAAGGACTGAAGCGGTATTCGGAATTCCTGACATTCATGGTGTATGGCTCCGATGTTTGAGGTAGCAAAGGCGCACCGCTGGCATATCAGAGCAAGTTACTGAAAAATCAGTTTATCGATTGCTTGCTGCTCAAAGCAGGCGTTTCGCCGAAATACATCGTACTGAGCAAATTTCGCTTTCTCCAAAGCTTTCTCAAAGCTTCACCGAAGAACATGAGCCGATCTTTTAC
>JAFECV010000458.1 GCA_018241985.1 Pseudomonadota bacterium
GGAGTTCTGAAAGCGCTCGCGGCTACAGCAGCTCGAGCGCGACCGCGGTCGCTTCGCCGCCGCCGATGCACAGCGTCGCCAGCCCCTTCTTCAGGCCTCGCGCCTTCAGTGCATGGATCAGCGTCACCATGATGCGCGCGCCGCTGCAGCCGATCGGGTGACCGAGCGCGCAGGCGCCGCCGTTGACGTTGACCTTGTCGTGCGGCACCTTCAGGTCGTGCATCAGCGCCATCGGCACCACGGCGAACGCCTCGTTGACCTCCCAGAGATCGACGTCGCCGACCGTCCAGCCGGCCTTGGCCAACGCTTTCTGGCTGGCGCCGATCGGCGCCGTGGTGAACCACCCCGGTTCCTGCGCGTGCGTGGCGTGGCTGACGATGCGCGCCAGCGGCTTGCAGCCCAGCGCCTTCGCCGTGGACTCGCGCATCAGCACCATCGCGGCGGCGCCGTCGTTGATGCTGGAGCTCGACGCGGCCGTCACGGTGCCGTCCTTCTTGAACGCGGGCTTCAGGCTCGCGATCTTGTCGATGTTGATCCGGCCCGGGCCCTCGTCGGTATCGACCACGCGCTCGCCCTTGCGCTCCTTGACGGTGACCGGTGTGATCTCCGCCCGGAATGCTCCGCTTTTAATAGCGTTCTGCGCACGCTGCACGCTGGTTGCGGCGAATTTATCCTGTTGTTCGCGGGTGAAATGGTATTTGGCGGCGCAGTCCTCGCCGAACGTGCCCATGCTGCGGCCGGCCTCGTAGGCGTCCTCGAGGCCGTCGAGCATCATGTGGTCGTACACCTTGTCGTGCCCGAGCCGGTAGCCGCCGCGCCCCTTGAGCAGCAGGTACGGCGCGTTCGTCATGCTCTCCATGCCGCCGGCGACGATCACGTCGTGGCTGTGCGCGAGCAGCATGTCGTGCGCGAACATCGCCGCGCGCATGCCGGAGCCGCACACCTTGTTCAGCGTCACCGCGCCGCAGCTTCTCGGCAGCCCGCCCTTGTGCGCGGCCTGGCGCGCCGGCGCCTGGCCTTCGCCGGCCGGCAGCACGTTGCCGAACAGCACTTCGCCGACGGTGTCGGGCTTGATGCCGGCGCGCTCGACCGCCGCGCGGATCGCCGCGCCGCCGAGGTCGTGCGCGGCGAGACTCGCAAAGTCGCCCTGAAAGCTCCCCATGGCGGTGCGGGCCGCACCGACGATGACGATGGAATCGGTCATGGTCTGTCCTCTCGAATCGATGTTGCGAGACGATTGTGCGCCGCTCGCGGCGCGATGGATCGGCCGTGCCGATTCGCCACGCGGCGCGCTCAGGTTTTGCCGACCGGCACGTACAGCTCGGCGCCGCGGCGCCGGAACGTCTCCGACATGCTGTCCATGCCCTCCTGCAGCGCCTGTTCGTCGCTGACGCCGAGCGAGGCCGCGTAGTCGCGCACTTCCTGCGTGATCTTCATCGAGCAGAACTTCGGCCCGCACATCGAGCAGAAATGCGCGACCTTGGACGACTCCTTCGGCAGCGTCTCGTCGTGGAAATCGCGCGCGGTGTCCGGGTCCAGCGACAGGTTGAACTGGTCCATCCAGCGGAACTCGAAGCGCGCCTTCGACAGCGCGTCGTCGCGCGCGCGCGCGCCCGGGTGGCCCTTGGCCACGTCGGCCGCGTGCGCGGCGATCTTGTAGGTGACGATGCCGGTCTTCACGTCCTCGCGGTCCGGCAGGCCCAGGTGCTCCTTGGGCGTGACGTAGCACAGCATCGCGGTGCCGAACCAGCCGATCATCGCCGCGCCGATGCCGCTGGTGATGTGGTCGTAGCCCGGCGCGATGTCGGTGGTCAGCGGCCCGAGCGTGTAGAACGGCGCCTCGTGGCAGTGCTTCAACTGCTCGGTCATGTTCTGCTGGATCATGTGCATCGGCACGTGGCCCGGCCCCTCGATCATCACCTGCACGTCGTGCTGCCACGCGGTCTTCGTCAGCTCGCCGAGCGTGCGCAGCTCGGCGAACTGCGCCTCGTCGTTCGCGTCCGCGCCGGAGCCGGGCCGCAGCCCGTCGCCGAGCGAGTAGCTGACGTCGTACGCCTTCATGATCTCGCACATCTCGTCGAAGTGCGTGTACAGGAAGCTCTCCTTGTGGTGCGCGATGCACCACTTGGCCATGATCGAGCCGCCGCGCGAGACGATGCCGGTGACGCGCTTCGCGGTCAGGTGGATGAACGCCAGCCGCACGCCGGCGTGCACGGTGAAGTAGTCGACGCCCTGCTCGGCCTGCTCGATCAGCGTGTCGCGGAAGATTTCCCAGGTCAGGTCCTCGGCGACGCCGCCGACCTTCTCCAGCGCCTGGTAGATCGGCACCGTGCCGATCGGCACCGGCGAGTTGCGCACGATCCAGTCGCGCGTGGTGTGGATGTTCCTGCCGGTACTGAGGTCCATCACCGTGTCGGCGCCCCAGCGGATCGCCCACACGAGTTTTTCG
>JAFECV010000459.1 GCA_018241985.1 Pseudomonadota bacterium
GTAGCTGTCGAAGGTGAGCGGGTTCTTGCGCTCGGGCCGGTTCAGCGACACCGTCGCCACGCCATCGGCGCCGCAATGCCAGGCGAAGTGCCGGGCTTGGTAGCCGGCGCGTGCGCCGTATTGCGGGCGCATCGGGTTCGATTGCGGAATGTAGTGTTTCACACGGTCTCCAGAAAATGTTGCTTCACCTTGCCCAGCAACTGGTGCAAGACGCGAATTTCAGCCGACGACAGGCCGGCGAAGGCATCGACGACCCAGCCCTCATGAGCTTCGGCCATGGCGTGGAACTGCTTGCGGCCCTTGGGCGTCAGCCGCACGCGAAAAGCGCGGCGATCGCCCTCGACCTCGACGCGTTCGACCAGGCCTTCCGCTTCGAGCTGGTCGGTGATGCCGGTGACGTTGCCGCCGGTCACCATCATGCGGCGCGACAGCTCGCTCATGCGCAAGCCCTCGGGAATGCGCTCCAGCTGCGCCATCAGGTCGAACCGCGGCAGCGTGGTCTCGAACTGCTCGCGCAGGCGGCTGCGGATTTCACGCTCGACGAGCTGCGTGCAGGTGAGCATGCGCAGCCACAGGCGCAGTTCTTCGGGGTGTTTGGCGTCGGCACGGGCTTCAAGGTCCATGACGGGCACCTTACATCACTTAGTCGCCGGAGCGTTCTGCGCTGCCGCGGCCTGCGCCCGCGCGAAGTTCGCTTCCATCTGCTGCTTGGCGTTGCGGTACTGCTTGGGCCAGGCCATCGGCGTGTAGCCGATCCTCGCCGCCTCGGACAGCGTCCAGGCCGGGTTCGCCAGATGCGGGCGCGCGATCGCGCACAGGTCGGCGCGGCCAGCGGCGATGATGCTGTTCACATGGTCGGCCTCGCTGATCGCGCCGACGGCGATGGTCGCGATGCCCGCCTCCTGCCGGATGCGATCGGCAAACGGCGTCTGGAACATGCGGCCAAACACCGGCTTTTCCTTCTTGCTGACCTGGCCCGACGAGCAGTCGATCATGTCGGCGCCCGCGGCCTTGAAGGCCCTGGCGATCTCCACCGCGTCGGCCGGCGTGATACCGCCTTCCACCCAGTCGTGCGCCGAGATGCGCACCGACATCGGCTTGTCCTGCGGCCAGACGGCGCGCATCGCCTTGAACACCTCGATCGGATAGCGCAGCCGGTTCTCCAGGGTGCCGCCGTACTCGTCGGTGCGATGGTTGGTCAGCGGCGAGATGAACTCCGACAGCAGGTAGCCGTGCGCGCAGTGCAGTTCCATCCAGTCGACGCCGATCTCGGCGGCGTCCTTCGTCGCCTGCACGAACTGCTGCAGGATGGTTTGCATCTCGGCGGGGCTCAGTTCCCGGGACATCTGGCTGATGCCCGGCAGGTACTGCTGCGGCGAGGCCGAGACGATCGGCCAGTTGCCCGATTCGAGCGGCAGGTCGATGCCTTCCCAGGCCAGGCGCGTGGACGCCTTCGCGCCGGCATGGCCGAGCTGCATCGCGAACTTGGCGTCGCTGTTCGTGTGGATCCAGTCGGCGATGCGCTTCCAGGCCGCTTTCTGCTCGGCGTTGTACAGGCCCGGGCAGCCCGGGGTGATGCGCGCATCCGGGCTGGTGCAGGTCATCTCGGCGAACACCAGGCCGGCGCCGCCCATCGCACGCGCACCCAGGTGCACCAGGTGGTAGTCGCCCGGCACGCCGTCAACGCACGAGTACTGCGCCATCGGCGAGACGACTACGCGGTTCTTCAGCGTCAGCCCGCGCACCGTGTAGGGCGTGAACATCGGCGGCGGCGGCGTCTGCCCCGCCGGCACGCGCACGCCATCGCGCTCGGCCAGCCAGCGCTCGTAGCCTTCCAGCCAGGCCTTGTCGCGCAGGCGCAGGTTCTCGTGGCTGATGCGCTGGCTGCGCGTGAGCATGGAATACATGAACTGCGGCGGCTCGAGCTGGTCGCAATAGCGCTCGCCGCACACCTCGAACCACTCCATCGCGTTCCAGGCCGCGTTCTGCAGGCGCAGCGCCTCGATGCTGCGGTCGGCTTGGTACCGCGTCAGCACCTCCTCGATCCTGTCCGGCCCGTCGCCCAGCTCGATGAACTTGCGCGTGAGGTCGATCGCATCTTCCAGCGCCAGCTTGGTGCCCGAGCCGATGGCGAAGTGCGCCGTGTGCACCGCGTCGCCCAGCAGCACCACGTGGGCGCCGTTCGCGTTCTTGAGCCACCACTGGTCACACTTGACGCGGGTGAAGTTGATCCAGGCCGAGCCGCGCAGGTGGCGCGCGTTGCTCATCAGCTTCTCGCCCTGCAGGTTGCTGGCGAAAAGCTTTTCGCAGAAGGCGATGGACTCATCGGGCCCGGCCTTGTCCAGGCCGTGCGCCAGCCAGACGTGCTCGGGACATTCGACGATGAAGGTCGAGGTTTCGTCGTCGAACTTGTAGATGTGGGCCTGGAACCAGCCGTGCTCGGTCTTCA
>JAFECV010000045.1 GCA_018241985.1 Pseudomonadota bacterium
GTTCACCGCGCAGATTCCGCTGTCCATGCAGGGCAGCGTGCAGGTGCCGAACATGGCGCTGCGCGCGGTGGGCAAGAGCGCGCTCGATCCGCGCCAGAGCCGGCTGATCGCGTCGATGTACCAGGGCAGCACGCTCGCGTCGCGCGTCGACGAGGGCTTCACGGTGCGCGACCAGGTGATGCGGGATCTGGAGAGCGAGATGCAGGCTTCGGGCCGCAACGCGGTGTCGGCGCGCGGCTTTGGCGCCGAGGCGCGCCGTATCGCGCGGCTGATGGCGGACCGCTACGACATCGGTTTCGTCGACGTCGGCGGCTGGGACACGCACGTGAATCAGGGCGCGGCGCAGGGCTATCTCGCGAACCGTCTCGGCGAACTCGGCCAGGGCCTCGCCGCGTTCGCACAAGAGATGGGCCCGGCGTGGCAGCGCACCACGGTGGTGGTGGTCAGCGAGTTCGGCCGCACCTTCCGCCAGAACGGCAACCACGGCACCGACCACGGTCACGGCACCGTGTACTGGGTGCTCGGCGGCGGCGTGCGCGGCGGGCGCATCGCCGGCGAGCAGCAGCGCGTCGAGCGGGCCACGCTGTTCCAGAACCGCGACCTGCCGGTGCTCAACGAATACCGCGCGGTGCTGGCCGGGCTGTTCCGGCGCCAGTTCGGGTTGACTGGCGCGCAAGTGGGCCAGGTATTTGCCGGTGTCACGCCGCGAGACATCGGCCTAGTCTGAATCTCGCCGCGGCGTTGCACGTTGCTTCTGTCTTGCCGAAGCGGTGTGCGGCCGTTGCCGGCTTGATCTATTCTTGCGACTGAACCGTGGCCGGCGCACGGCCGTGGCAACGCAGGAGAACGAACGATGGCGATCACCAAGGGCTACAAGCAACTGGTCGACGAAGCGATGGCGCAGGTGAAGACCTACAGCGTCGCCGAGGTGCGTGAGCGCCTGGGCGCGCCCGACGTGCAGATCGTCGACATCCGCGACGTGCGCGAACTCGCGGGCGGCACCGTCGCCGGCGCGCTTCATGCGCCGCGCGGCATGCTCGAGTTCTGGGTCGATCCGGCGTCCCCGTACCACAAGCCCGTGTTCGACGACGAATCGAAAGAGTTCATCCTGTTCTGCGGTGCCGGCTGGCGCAGCGCGCTCGCGACCAAGGCGCTGCAGGACATGGGCATGACCAACGTCGCGCACATCGACGGTGGCTGGGCCGAATGGGTGAAGCAGGGCGCGCCGACGGAGACGCTGGAGCAGCACAAGGCGCGCAAGCGCTGAGCGGCGCGCACGCACGGTGGACGGCGGCGCCGCGCGCGCCGCATACACTGTTCGCTCCTGTTTTGATAGCGACTGCACTGTGTGTAGCATGGACGGTCGCAACCGCCGGCAGGCGGGTGCGACCCCAGTCCCTGACTTCGACCAACAGACAACACCGAGGAGATGACCGATGAAGCGATCCGTTTCACCGCGAGAGTTGCCGTACGGCAACCGCCGCCGCTGGCTCAAAGCTCTGGGCGCAGCCGGTGCCGGCGCCGGGCTGCTCAGCCCTTCCGTTCGAGCGCTGGCTGCCGTGACGGCGCCCGGCGAGGTCACGCTGCCATTCGGCAACGGCACGCGCGAACTGGTGGCCTTTCCGCAAAAGCGCCCGTTGATCCTGTTCACCACCCGGCCGCCGCAACTGGAGACGCCGTTCGAGGTGTTCAACGACGGACTGATCACGCCCAACGATGCATTCTTCGTGCGCTATCACTGGAGTGGGATTCCGACCAACATCAACCCGGACGCGTTCCGCGTCAAGGTCAGTGGCCACGTGGACACGTCACTGGAACTGTCGCTGGCCGACCTCCGGCAGATGGGCGATCCGGTGAGCCTGGTCGCGGTGCACCAGTGCTCGGGCAACAGCCGCGGCTTCGTCACGCCGCGCGTCGGTGGCGGGCAGCTGGGCAACGGCGCGATGGGCAATGCCAAGTGGACCGGCGTGCCGCTGAAGCGCGTGTTGGAGAAGGCCGGCCTCAAGCCGGGCGCGGTGCAGATCAGCTTCAACGGCCTGGACAATCCGCCGCTCCCGGGCTCGCCGGACTTCGTGAAGGCGCTCGACATCGACCATGCGACCGACGGCGAGGTCATGCTGGCCTGGGCCATGAACGATCAGGACCTGCCGATGCTCAACGGCTATCCGCTGCGCCTGGTCGTGCCCGGCTACTACGGCACCTACTGGGTCAAGCACGTGAACGACATCCAGGTGCTGGACAAGGCGTTCGGCGGCTTCTGGATGTCCACCGCCTACCGCATCCCGGCCAATGCCTGCGCCTGCACCCCGCCCGGCAAGGGTCCTGCCAAGACCGTGCCGATCGGCCGCTTCAACGTGCGCTCCTTCATCACCAGCGTGCAGGATGGGGCCCGGCTCGAGGCCGGCCGGCAAGTCGTGCTGCGCGGCATCGCCTTCGACGGCGGCCAGGGCATTGCCGAGGTGAACATCTCCAGCGATGGGGGCAAGACCTGGCAGGCCGCACGGCTCGGGGAGGAACTCGGCCGCTATTCGTTCCGCGAGTGGAAGGCGAACTTCAGGCCGCCCGCGAAAGGCGGCTACGAGCTCAGGGTGCGTGCGGTGAACCGCGCGGGCCAGAGTCAGCCGATGGAGGCGCTCTGGAACCCGGCGGGCTACATGCGCAACGTCGTGGAAACCGTGCGCGTGACGGCGGTGTGACCAGGAGCCCATCATGCGCAAGATCACATCGATGCTGACCGGGGCCGTGGCGCCCCTGGGCTTGCTCGCGGGCCTCGTCTGCGGCACCGGCGCCCACGCGCTGGAAATCAACTTGCCGACGGAGACCGCCACCTATCAACCCAGCAGCCTGCCGGGCTTCGAGTTGGCGCAGACACAGTGCCTGATCTGCCACTCGGCCCAGTACGTGCGGTATCAACCCCCGAACATGCCGCCCAGCTTCTGGGAAGCCATCGTCAAGAAGATGAAGGCGACCTACGGCGCGCCCTTGCCCGACACCGACATCGCGCCGATCGCGGAGTACCTGAGCAAGACCTACGGCGCGGAAGATGCGGCTGCCAAGTCGAAGTAGGCGCCAAGCTGCTGGTAACGGGTTCGAGAGGCCGCGGAGCAGGCCGTTCGCGGGCACCCGCGGAGCCGGCTTGGCCGGGCCGCTGGGTGCGCCCCCTTCAAGGGGGTTGGCGCAGCGACACGCAGTGCGCGAAGACTGGGGGTGTTTCATCTCATGCGGTGGCAGTGGCAGGGCTCGGCGCCTCGCCCGTCTCGCCGATCGCCTTGCGCGTCTGCTCGGCCTGCCGCGACAGCCATTCGCAGAACGCGCGGATTTCGGGTCGCATCGCGCTGCGCGGAACCACGATCAGCCAGTAGGCCATCGGCGAATCGAGCCGCATCTCCGGCAGCACCTCGACCAGGTCGCCGCTGGCCAGGCTGTCGGCGACCAGCGGCATGCGCGCGAACGCCACGCCCTGGCCGGTGAGCGCGGCCTGCGCGATCTGGTACGCGTAGTTGAAATAAAGCCAGCGCTTGGGTTCGAGCTTGGCGAGGCCGTGCGCGTCGAGCCAGCGGCGCCAGCTGAGCCAATCCAGATGCAGCGAGCCGTGCGCGTCGCCGGACTCGATCAGCGCGAAATGCGCCAGGTCCTCGCCACGCCCGAGCGGATGGCCGCTCTTGAGCAGCCAGGGGCTGGCGACCGGCGTGAGCTGCTCGCCGAACAGCCGTACCGCGCCGGCCGGCGCCCGCCCGGGCGGCGCGTAGCGCAGCGCGAGGTCCACGTCCGCGGTCTCCATGTCGAGCACCGCGTCGCTCGCGTCGATGCGGATGTCGATGTCGGGGTATTCGCCCTGGAACGCTTCCAGCCGCGGAATCAGCCACATCGATGCGAACGAAGCCCAGGTCGTGATCGCGACGCTGCGCCGGCCCGCGCTGCGCCGGATCTGGCGCACCGCGCCGTCGATGCGCTCCACCGACGGCAGCACGGCATTGAGCAGCTGCGCGCCGGCGCCGGTCAGTTCGACCGCGCGCGTATGGCGCAGAAACAGCGGCACGCCGATCTCTTCCTCGAGCGCCTGGATCTGGCGGCTCACCGCCGACTGGGTCAGCGCCAGTTCCTCCGCCGCGGCGCGGAAGTTCAGGTGCCGGGCGACGGCCTCGAACGCACGCAGTTGGCCCACTGCAATGGGCCGGGAACGCAACTGGATCGGAGCCGGCATGGGTGCCTCGGGCAGCGTTGGGATTGATGCGTAGATGCTATCAAAAGCCGGGCCCGTTTTCATTGGACCCATGGCCGCGGATTGACCATCATGAAGGCCTGAAACGTCAACCGGCTATCACCGAGGAGGTCGCCATGGGTCTGCAACATGTTCTGGATTTGCAACAATCGTCGATCGGTGCGGCGCTGCCGGGCTGCTGGCAGCTCGGCGCCGGCCGCGCGGTGACGCTGCGCGCCCAGGACGACGGCGTGCTGCGCATCACCCAGGGGCAACTGTGGGCCACCGTCGACGAACCGCACAGCGGGCGCGGCAACGAGTCGGGGGACCTGTTCCTCGGCGCGGGCGACGCGCTGCCGCTGCGCGCGGGGCTGCGCGTCGTGCTCGAATCCTGGGACGAGGGCGGCGACCACGGCGCCTGGTTCAGCTGGGAACAACAAAGCGCGGGCGTCGCCGCGGCCTCGCAAGTCGCGGCTGGATGGTGCGCGGACGTGGTGCGGCCGAGCCGCGAACTGGGCCGCTCGCTCGCCGCCGCCGGCCGCGCCGTGGCGCATCTGGCCGGCGGGCTGAGCGCGCTGGCCGTGAGCCGTTTCGCCGCTCGCGGCCGCATCCTGCAGGGCTGAAGCGGGGCCGCGCCCGCTGGCACAATGCCGGCATGGCGCGCCCCCGGTCCGCGTTGCACGAGTTCAGGCGCGACGAGATCCTCGACGTTGCCGCGCAATGCTTTGCTGACCACAGCTATCCGGTGGCGAGCATGAACGACATCGCGGCGGCGCTCGGCACGTCGAAGGCGCGCCTGTACCACTACTACGACAGCAAGGAAGCGATCCTGTTCGACCTGCTGGACCGCTACACGCAGCGCCTGCTCGCACTGATCGGCGAGGTCGAGGCCACCGCGCAGCGGCGTGCGCTCGATGAACGCGCGGCGCTGCACGAGTTGGTGCGCAGCTTCCTGCACGAATACCAGACCTCGGCCACGCGCCACACGGCGCTGCTGCACGACACCAAGTTCCTTTCCGCCAAACCCGGCGTCGCCGCGCCGGACATGCCGCCCGCGCCCTCGCAGCGCGAACTGATCCGGAACCGCCAGCGCGACGTGGTCGCCGCGGTGATGCGCTTTCTGCGCCGCGCCTATCCGCACAGCATCTCGGCCGAAAACCAGCTGGCGGTGGCGATGATGCTGTTCGGCATGATCAACTGGACCTTCACCTGGCTGCGGCCGCGCGGCGCGATGAGCTACGCCGCGTTTGCGGAGCAGGTGATCGGCCTGCTCGAGCATGGCCTCGGGGACCGGGCCCGCGCGTGACCTGATCCGCGGGATCAGCGACAAGCCGATCCAATACGTGCCGCCGATTCATTTTCATGCGGCAAAAGTGCCTGGAGCCAGCGTATATTCTTCGGAATTTGCTACTGAATCAATAGCAAACCAGGGCACCCAGGAGATCATCGTCGAGCGCGACAAGCAAATGTGGGCCACGCTGCAGGCGTAACCGGTCGAAGCGTGTCGAAGCCGGGATAATCCGTCATCCGCAACAGCGCGACAGGAACCCTGGCATGACGAATCTTCCCGAAGGCCACAAGGCCGGACCGCCGGTGGACGTGGTGATCATGGCCGCCGGCATGGGCACGCGCATGAAGAGCCGGCTGCCCAAGGTGCTGCATCGGCTGGCGGGCAGACCGCTGCTGGACCACGTGCTGGACACCGCCGCGCAGCTCGAGGCGCGGCATGCGGTCGTGGTCGTCGGCCACGGCGCGGCGCAGGTGGAGGCGGCCTGCGCCGACTCAGGGAGCACGCTCGATCTGCGCTTCGTGCGGCAGGAGCCGCAGCTTGGCACCGGCCACGCGGTGCAGCAGGCGCTGCCGCTGCTGCCGGACGACGGCATCGTCGTGGTGCTGTCGGGCGACGTGCCGCTGACCCGTGCCGACACGCTGCGCAGCGTGGTGCGTGCCTGCGCCGGCGAACGCGTGGCGCTGCTGACGATCGAGCTGGCGAACCCGACCGGCTACGGCCGCGTGATCCGCGCCGAAGAGACGGTGCGCGCGATCGTCGAGCAGAAGGACGCGACCGCGGCAGAGCGCGCGATCCGCGAGGTTTACACCGGCATCATGGCCGCGCCGGCACGCCAACTGAAGAGCTGGGTCGGGCGGCTCGACAACCACAATGCGCAGCGCGAGTACTACCTGACCGACGTCGTCCGGCTCGCGGTCGCCGACGGCGTACCGGTGGTCGCGCATCGCATCGACGACGCGCTGCAGGTGGCCGGGGTGAACAGTCCGCTGCAATTGGCCGAACTCGAGCGCGCGCTGCAGCGCCAGCAGGTGCGCGCGCTGATGGAACAAGGCGTGCGCCTGGCCGACCCGGCCCGGTTCGACCTGCGCGGCACCCTCACCTGCGGGCAGGACGTGGAGATCGACGTCAACTGCGTGTTCGAAGGCCGTGTCACGCTCGGCGACCGGGTGCGGATCGGCCCGAACTGCGTGATCGCGAACGCCGACATCGCCGCCGATGCGGTGGTGCGCGCGTTCACCCATGTCGAGGGTGCAGACCGATCCGCGCAGGACCGGGTCGCGGTCGGCACAGGTGCGCTGGTCGGCCCGTTCGCACGCTTGCGCGCCGGCGCGCATCTGGAGGCAGAGGTCCACGTCGGCAACTTCGTCGAAGTGAAGAACTCCACGCTGGCGCGCGGCGCGAAGGCCAATCATCTGGCCTACCTCGGCGACGCCAGCGTCGGCGAGCGGGTGAACTACGGGGCCGGCAGCATCACCGCGAACTACGACGGCGTGAACAAGCACCGCACGGTGATCGAGCACGACGTGCGCGTCGGCAGCAACTGCGTGCTGGTCGCGCCGGTGACGATCGGCGCGGGCGGCACGATCGGCGGCGGCTCGACGATCACGCGCGACACGCCGCCCGGCGCGCTCAGCGTCGCGCGCGGCAGGCAGGTCAGCATCGCCGACTGGCAGCGACCCGAAAAACAGAAGTAACTGCCGCGGCGCCGCGGCGGCACCGGGTCAGCGCGGGTTTGCGCCCCAGGGGTCGTCGTCGTCCTGCGTCGCCGATTGCAGGCTCATCAGCTTCGACAGCCCCATCACTTCCGACTCCTTGTAGCCGGTGTTGCGAAAGTCCTGGTCGGCCTGCGCCATGCGTTCCTCGAGCTGCTGGCGCACGCTGGCCTGGCCGGCCCGCCCGGGCGGCGCGACGACCGCAAGCGACAGCTTGCGGCGGAACTCTTCCGCCGACGGCATCTTGCGTACCGTGTCCTTCACGTAGATCAAGCGAATTCCAGCGGACTTGAGGATGCGGTGCTTTTCGTTCGCATCGCGCAGCGCGGCACTGGTGTCCCCGGTGCGGTAGGCCTCGATGTCGAACGCAAACGCCACCTTGCCGGCGTCGTTGCAGACCGCGTAATTCACCTTCATCGCATCGAGCGCCTGCTGCGCGCTGCGCCGGTTGTCGGCGCGGCGGATCGAGACCATCCTCTTCAGCGGCACGTCGACCAACACCGGCTGGCCGGGGAACGCGGTCTGCAGGTAGTACAGCAGGTCGGCCTGCGACGGCGTGAGCAGGGCTTCCGACGTGAAGCGGTCGCCACTGCGCATTGCCGGCGTGCGCATGTACCGGAAGTACAGCACGAGCACCAGCAGCAAGGCGATGGCCGGCAGGGCCCAATACCAGATCGAATGCATCACATTCCCCGTTCCCTGAATGAGGCAGATTTTCTACGTGATCGGCCTCGCTGCCCAGGGCCGGCAGCCGGATTTTTTCGGCCATGGCGTTGCAAATTCGGCAGATGCGGGGAGCGCGTGCACGAATCGGCGCCGATTGCCGAGCGCGGACCTGCGCCTCCCGCGCCGCTGCGCCGGCTCCGCTAATCGGACCTGGCCGCCGCCAGCGGCACGCCGGGTTCGAACTTCGCCCGCCGGATACTGAAGTAGGTCTTCACATTTCGCACATTGGCGTCGCTGGTGAACAGGCGCTGCGCCAGCGCGAGGTAGCCCGGCATGTCGGCCGCGGCGACGATCAGGCAGAAGTCCGGCCCTGGAGAGACCCGGTAGCACTGCTGCACCGCGTCGTCGCCTACGATCCGCTGCTCGAACGCGGCCAGATGCTCCGCGCCCTGCCGCTCCAGCGTGATCTCGACGATCGCCGTCAGGCCGCTGCCGATCAGCGGCGCGAGCCGATCCGGGCTCAATACCGCGATCCGGCGCTCGATCAACCCAGCCTGCTCCAGTCTTTTCACGCGCCGCAGGCAGGTCGGCGGCGACACATGCACCTGCCGCGCCAACTCCTGGTTGCTCAGCGACGCGTCGCGCTGGAGCTTATCCAGCAGACGAATATCGATTCCGTCGATCTCGATTTGTTCCATGAATACAATGTTTCAGAAATTTTCTGTCGTTGGTTAATTTTATTGGAATTTAATTCCCCATATCAATAAAACTTGCCTACTAATTTCCTAATCGATCGCCTACGATCCGGCATCCGATCCAATTCCAGGGGGAATCCTTCATGTGCGGCATCGTCGGCGCGGTCTCCACGCGCAACATCGTCCCGATCCTGGTCCAGGGCCTGCAGCGGCTCGAATACCGCGGCTACGACTCCTGTGGCATCGCGGTCTACGACGGCGGCCTGCAGCGGGCGCGCAGCACCTCGCGCGTCGCCGAACTGCTCGACCAGATCCAGCACACCGGCCTGCACGGCACGACCGGCATCGCGCACACGCGCTGGGCCACGCACGGCGCGCCGGTGGTGCACAACGCGCACCCGCATTTCAGCCACGGACCGGGAGCGGACGCCGCCGAGCGTCCCGGCCGCATCGCGCTGGTGCACAACGGCATCATCGAGAACCACGACGAGCTGCGCGCGGCGCTCGAGGCGCGCGGTTACCGGTTCGCGAGCCAGACCGACACCGAGGTCATCGCGCACCTGATCGATTCGCTGTACGACGGCGACCTGTTCGACGCGGTGCGGCAGGCGGTGCCGCAACTGCACGGCGCCTACGCGATCGCGGTGTTCTGCAAGGACGAGCCGCACCGTGTCGTCGGCGCGCGCGCGGGCTCGCCGCTGGTGCTCGGCGTCGGGCGGGACGGCGAAGGTTTTCTTGCCAGCGACGCGATGGCGCTGGCCGGCGTGACGGACCAGATCGTCTACCTCGAGGAAGGCGACCTCGTCGACCTGCAACTCGGCCGCTACTGGATCGTGGGCGTGGATGGCCGGCCGGCCGAGCGCCCGGTGCGGACCATGCATGCGCACAGCGGCGCGGCCGAACTCGGGCCGTACCGGCACTACATGCAGAAGGAAATCTTCGAGCAGCCGCGCGCGATCGCCGACACGCTCGAGGGCGTGACCGGCATCGTGCCCGAGCTGTTCGACGGCCAGGGTGGTGCCAGCGCGCACCGCAGTTTCAAAACGATCGACTCGGTGCTGATCCTCGCCTGCGGCACCAGCTACTACAGCGGCTGCGTCGCCAAGTACTGGCTGGAGAGCATCGCAAGGATCCCGACGCAGGTCGAGGTCGCGAGCGAATACCGCTACCGCGATTCGGTGCCGAACCCGAACACACTCGTCGTCACGATCTCGCAGTCCGGCGAGACCGCCGACACGCTGGCCGCGGCGAAGAACAGCCCGCAGCTAGAGGTGTTCCGAAAGAAGGGCATCGAGGTGCTGCTGATGACCGACCGCGTCGACGAGTGGGCGCTTTCGCATC
>JAFECV010000460.1 GCA_018241985.1 Pseudomonadota bacterium
GGGGTTCCAGAGCCTGATCGATCCGTCCCGGTCAGCGAAGATCACGGCCTCGGGAGTCTGATCGATGATCGCCTGCGACAGTGCGGGCCTGTCGATCGGTTGATGCCGGTCTGGTTCCATGGTGCTTCCCGTCCGCGGTAGGACGATCCGGCCTCGGCGCAACAGCGGCCGGACCGTTGCCGCTAGTGTCGTATGAAATCGATGACCACGCCTTCGGGTCCGCGTTGCCGGTACGCGATCTCCACGCCGTCGGCGTAGCGGGCCTGCAGTTGCTGCAGCAGCGGCAGCGGGTCGTGGTCGTTCACGAAGCGCATGGTCTCGCCCGGCTGCAAGGCGTCGAGGGCGCCGAAGATCGCGGCGTGACGGAACCGTTTCGCGATGCCTCTGGCGTCGAACGGATAGAGCGCGTCCGCGGAGAGATGCGAGTGCACCGGAATCGTGGGCATGAGGGATTTCTCCTGGTGGGTGGATGAAAAGGGATCAGGCAGGGCCGAGCAAAGGCGGGCAGCCGCGCGCCGCTCAGCGCTCGAGTTCGGATCGCTTGTCGGTGACGGTCGACCATTCGTCCGCGTCGGGCAGCGAGGCCTTGGTCTTCGTGATCGGTTTCCACTGCTTGGCCAACTCGGCGTTCAGCGGCGTGAAGTCCTGCTGGTCGGCCGGAACGTCTTCCTCGGCGTAGATCGCGTTGACCGGGCATTCCGGCACGCAGACCGCGCAGTCGATGCAGTCGTCCGGATCGATCACCAGAAAATTCGGGCCTTCGCGGAACGCATCGACCGGACACACGTCCACGCAATCGGTGTACTTGCAGCGGATGCATGCTTCGGTGACGACGAAAGTCATGGGTTGGAGTCCTCGCTCGGATGGGGCGCGCTTTCTCGTGCTGTGGGCGCGGGGTTGGACAAAGCCGGCCTCAAAGATGTATTATCAATATATGTTAAGTGTAGCACTTGCACTTTGACAAAAAACATTGACGATACGTCTTCAAGGTCATGCGTCTTACCACATTCTCCGACTACACCCTGCGGGTGCTGATGTACCTGACGCTGCGCCGTGATCGGCTCGCGACCATCCAGGAGATCGCGCTGGCGTACGACATCTCCGAGAGCCATTTGATGAAGGTGGTACACCAGCTCGCGCGCACCGGCGTCGTCGAGACGGTCAGAGGCAAGGGCGGCGGTCTGCGACTGGCGATGGAGCCTTCGCAGATCCGGCTCGGGCGCGTCGTGCGGCAGGCCGAGGGCGATGGCCCGATCGTCGAATGCCTGTCCGGCGATCCGTCGCGATGTCGTATCGAGCCGGTCTGCCGCCTGCCCGGCGTGCTGCTGCGCGCGTTCGACGCCCTGTACGCGGAACTCGACCGCTACACGCTGGCCGACCTGGTGGCCGAGCCCGGTGATTTCAAGCGCGTCCTGATGCTGAAGTCCGCCTGAGCCGATCGCCGTCCTGGCGACCTGGCTGCCGATATTCCTGTTGATTGGAGTCATTTGCATGAGCCTGAAAGTTTTGCTGCTGGAAGACATACACGAGAGCGCGTCACCGATCCTGCAGTCGATCGCCAACGTCGAAATCGTGCGGCTGAAGCACGCGCCGCAAGCCGACGAATTGCACGGGCTGCTGGATGGCGTCGACGTGCTGGGGCTGCGTTCGCGCACCCGGCTCGACCGCGCCGCGCTGGAGAGCGCGACGCGGCTGCGGGCGGTCGGCTCGTACTGCACCGGCACCAACAACCTCGACCTCGAGGTCGCGTCGCAGCGCGGGATCGCGGTGTTCAACGGCCCGTTCTCCAACACGCGATCGGTCGCCGAACTGGTGATCGGCCATGCGATTCATCTGCTGCGCCGCATTCCCGAGCGGCACGCGGCGGCCAAGCGCGGCGAGTGGCTGAAGAATGCCAAGGGTTCGAACGAAATCCGCGGCAAGGTGCTGGGGATCATCGGCTACGGCAAGATCGGAACGCAGACCGGGCTGCTGGCCGAAGCGATCGGCATGCGCGTCATCTACTTCGACATCGAGGCCTGCCTGCCGCTCGGCAATGCGCGCCCGGCCGAATCGCTGCAGGCGCTGCTCGCCGCGTCGGACGTCGTGACGCTGCACGTGCCGCAGACCGCGCGCACGCGCAACCTGATCGACGCCGAGCGGCTGGCCCAGATGAAGGACGGCGCGGTGCTGCTCAACCTGGCGCGCGGTCACGCGGTCGACATCGACGCGCTGCACGAGGCGCTGCGGTCCGGCCACCTGCGCGGCGCGGCGATCGACGTCTTTCCCGCCGAGCCGGCGTCCGCGACCGACATGTTCGAGTCGCCGCTGCGCGATCTGGAAAACGTCATTCTCACGCCGCACATCGGCGGCTCCACGGTGGAGGCGCAGCGCAACCTCGGGGTCGAGGTCTCGGAGAAGCTGCGCGACTATCTTGCATCCGGTGCGATCCGCGGCAGCGTGAAC
>JAFECV010000461.1 GCA_018241985.1 Pseudomonadota bacterium
TTCTCGTAGGCCAGCACCATGTTGGCCCACATCGTGTCGCCGCCCACCGGCGGGCACTCCACGCAGCGCAGCACGCAGCCGAACGGCGGCTTCTCGCGCCAGGTGCCGTCGGCGTGCCAGGCGTTCTCGTAGCGGTCGTTGGGCTTATCGGGCGTCTTGTAGATGCGCACCAGGCCCGGGTTCTCGGGGTCGCTGCCGGCCACCGGATGGTCTTCCAACTCGCCGAAATGGCACGCAAAGGCCACGTGCTCAGCGCGCGTGATGTCCTGGTCACGCAGGAACAGCACGCGGTGCTTGAGCAACAGTGCCTTGATCTCGGCGAACAGGCCGGCATCGCGCGAAGCCTCGCCGAGGTTGACGTTGCTCAATTGGGCGCCGATCGCGCAGGTCAGCGGTTCCACCTTGATGCCGCGCGTGAGGACCGCGGGGGCGGCCTTCGACGCGGCCACCGTGGCTGTCGTGTTCATAGCGTTGTCTCCTTTGTTGGTAACCAGCCCAAAAGGCGGGTTGCAGCGGTTGCAGGCCCAAAGAATAGACGGTCCCCGCGCGCAGCGCACCCTTCTTCAAGGAGGGGACGGTACTCTCCCACCCACGGATGCGCAGGGAGAGATGGGGCGGTTTACACCGACCGCCCCGTGTGCGCAATCGATTGTTCCGGACGAGCGATCGAAGATCGGGAACGCCCGCCATACTCGCTGGAAGCTCGGATGTCCCATCACCGCCCGTCCGGAAGCACGCAGCCGCACCTCGAGCTGCGTTGATCAGGGCTGCACGACGGCGTCGCGCAGCTCCGGCCCGATCACGGGCGGCCGGTCGGGCCGCCGTGCCAGTTTTCAAGCGACGCGCTGCAGGAAGCCGCGTTGGCCGGTGCGACGGTTCGGCGCGAAGCCGTTCTTCGCCAGCGTCTCGTCGGCGTTCTCGTAGAACTCGCCGATGCGGTAGATGCGGCGCGCTTCCTTGCCGTCGGCAACCTCGCGACCGAACTCCTTCGAGATCCGCACCAGCTGCTCGATCTGGCGCACCGTGCCCATCTTGGCCTTGCGGTCCTGCTGCCAGATGTTGTCTTCGATGCCGCAGCGCACGTGCAGGCCCATCGCGATCGCCATCATGTTCAGCGGCAGGACGTTGAGCATGCTGGTCTCCAGCGTCAGCACCGCACCGTCGGGCACCGCGCGCACGAAGTTCGCGAGGTTGTAGGGGTTGGGCTGGTCGAAGCCGCCGCCGATCGCGACCCAGGTCAGGATCAGCGGCACGTTGCAGACGTTGCGCCGCATCATCCGCTCGACGGTCTCGAGCTGCGAGATCGTCGCGAGCTGGAAGTGCGTCTGGATGCCGTTGGCCGACAGGCGCCGGATGTGCTCCTCGACCCACTCGGGACCGGCGGGAATCGTCATCTCGCGATAGGCATGGTAGTTCGCCGGCTCGGCGAGCGAGGTGCCGGCGACATCGGCCTCGCACATCTGCTCGACCACGTTCATCTGGTTGGTGTTGATCGCGATCGTCACCTGGTCGGGCGTGGGCTTGAGCTCGGCCAGCATGTGGCGCGTGTCGTCGGACAGCCATTTGGCGACCTCGCCCTCGCCTTCCGGCGCGAAGCTGATCGAGCCGCCGACCTGCAGGATCATGTCGGGCACGCGGGCACGGATGCCGGCGAGCAGTTCGTTGAACTTCGACAGCCGCTTGCTGCCCTTGCCGTTCTCCTCGCGGCAGTGCACGTGCAGCACGGTGGCGCCGGCGTTGTAGCAATCCACAGCCTTCTGGACCTGCTCTGCCATCGTCACCGGGATGTCCTCCGGAAAGTCCGCGGGCATCCATTCGGGGCCGTACGGGGCGCAGGTGATGACGAGCTTTTCCTGGTTTTCGGGGAACAGGGAACCGTCGAGGAAATTCATGATGCGTGTCTCCTTTGAACTGATGAGATCGGTTGGGAAAGGGCAGGTCAGAAGGGCTGGTCGCCCATGATTCCGGCGCGCTCCATCTTGCGGTGGCAGGGCGGGTAGTCGATCACGGCGTAGTGCTGGGTCGAGCGGTTGTCCCACATCGCCATCGAGTTCGGCTTCCAGCGCCAGCGCACCTGGTACTCGGGGATCTCGGCCTGGCTTTGCAGATAGCGCAGCAGGTCGGAGCCGCCGTGGGTGTAGTCCTGGCCGACGCGCACGTGCTCGGCGGTGTGGAAGTTGGTGAAGTGCGTGGTGAAGCTGTTCACGAACAGGATCTTCTCGCCGGTGTCCGGATGCGTGCGCACCACCGGATGCTCGGCATCGGGGAACTGCGCCTTCAGCGCCAGGCGCTTCTCGATCGGCATGGCCGCGCCGAAGCTGGCCTGGATGCTGTGGCTCGCGCGCAGGCCGGCGATCTGCGCCTTCACGTGCTCGGGCAGCTTCTCGTAGGCCAGCACCATGTTGGCCCACATCGTGTCGCCGCCCACCGGCGGGC
>JAFECV010000462.1 GCA_018241985.1 Pseudomonadota bacterium
TGGCCGCCGCCGGTCTTCAGCAGCTCGGTGGCGATGATCGGCGTGATGCCGGAGGCGAAGATGCCGGAGAACTGGTAGACGAACGAGATCCCGGTGTAGCGCACCTTGGCGTCGAACAGGTCGCAGAACAGCGCGGCCTCGGGGCCATAGATGGCCGCATAGAAGATGCCGAACGGAACGATGATCGCCAGCCAGATCGTCAGCGTATCGCCGCCGCTGTTCGCCATCATCCAGAACGCGGGATAGGCCGACACCGCGGTGATCAACGAGCCCCAGAAGTAGACGCGGGTGCGCCCCACCCTGTCGGACAGCCAGCCGAACAGCGGAATCGTCACGATCATCGCGACCGCCGCCGCCATCACGCCGAGCAGCGCCTCGGTGCGGCTGATCTTCAACGTGGAAGTCAGGTAGGCGATCGAGAACACGGCAAAGACATTGAAGAAGACGCCGTCGATGTAGCGCGCGCCCATGCCCTTGACCACGTTCCCGGTGTGGCGGCGGAACATGTCCAGGAACGGAATGCGCGAGGCCTCGTTGCGCGCCTTCAGCGCCGCGAACTCCGGTGTTTCCTTCACCGACAGCCGTATGTAGAGTCCGACGAACACCATCCCACCCGACAGCAGGAACGCGACGCGCCAGCCCCATGAGAGGAACTGCGCGTCCGTCAGCAGCGACGACATCAGCGCGACCACGCCCGACGCCAGGCACAGGCCGATCGCCAGCCCGATCTGCGGCAGCGATGCGTAGAAGCCGCGTTTTTCGACGGGCGCGTATTCGTAGGCCATCAGCACGGCGCCGCCCCATTCGCCGCCGAGGCCGATGCCCTGCGCGACCCGCAGCACCAGCAGGATGATCGGCGCCCAGATCCCGATCTGCGCGTAGGTCGGCACCAGGCCGATCAGGAGCGTCGCGAGGCCCATGATCATCAAGGTGAGGATCAGCATGGTCTTGCGGCCGATCCGGTCGCCGAAGTGGCCGAAGATCACGCCGCCCAGCGGCCGCGTGACGAAGCCGACCGCGAAGGTGGTGTACGCGAGCAGCGTCGCGACGACCGGATCTTCTCCCGGAAAATACAGTTTGCTGAAGACGATGCCGGCCACGACCCCGTAGAGGAAGAAGTCGTACCACTCGATGGTCGCGCCGATCAGCGCCGACACGATCACCCTGCGCAGGGCTTTCCTGGGTTCGTTCGCAGCTTGCATGCTCTGGGTCTCCGTCGTTGAGTGAGGGAAATTCCGGCTGGCGACTTCTCAGTCCTGGCGCTGGATGCGTGCCGCGGTCAGTGCAGGCGCGCGTCCTCGCGGATCATGTCGACCGCCTTTTCGGCGATCGCGACGATCGGCGCGTTCGTGTTGCCCGACACCAGCGTCGGCATCACCGAGCCGTCGATCACGCGCAAGGACCCGACGCCGTGCACGCGCAGCCGCGCGTCGACCACCGCCATCGGGTCGCCGCCCATCCTGCAGGTGCCGGTCGGGTGGAAGATGGTCGCGCCGTTGTCGCGGCAGAACTCGAGCAGCGCTTCATCGTCGCCGGCCTCGGAGCCGGGTTTGACCTCGCGCTTGATCAGCCCGCGCATCGCCGGCGCGGCGGCGATCGCGCGCGCCGCCTGCGCGCCGGCGACCGCGGTGCGGCGGTCGAGTTCGGTCGCCAGGTAGTTCGGCTGCATCTCGGGCGGCTCGAACGGATCGGCCGAGCGGATGCGGATGTGGCCGCGCGACTCGGGCCGCAGCTGGCACACCGACATCGTGAAGCCGGAGAACGGGTGGACCTTGCCGCCGGCCATGTCGGCCGACAGCGTCGCCACGTGGAACTGGATGTCGGGCGTCGCCGCCTCCGGCAAGGCACGCATGAAGCAGCCGCCCTGGTTGATGCCGACCGCAAGCGGCCCGCTGCGCGCGACCAGCCACTGCAGCCCGAGCCTGGCTTGCCCCAGCCAGGAGTTGAGCGCGTCGTTCGTCGTGATCGGCTTGCTGCACTCGTAGATCAGCCGGATCTGCAGGTGGTCCTGCAGGTTCTCGCCGACACCGGGCAGGTCGCGCACGAGCGGGATGCCATGCCGGCCCAACAGCGCCGCCGGCCCCAGCCCCGAGAGCTGCAGCAGTTGCGGCGACTGGATCGCACCGGCCGCGAGCAGCACCTCGGCGCGGCAGCGCGCCGTTTTCATCTCGCCGCCCTGGCGGTAGTGCACGCCGACCGCGCGGCCGCCTTCGATGAGCAGCCCCGCCGCCTGCGCGCCAGTCTGCACGCTCAGGTTCGCGCGCCGGCGCGCCGGCTTCAGGTACGCCTTCGCGGTGCTGCAGCGCCAGCCGTTCCAGGTGGTGAGCTGGTAGTAGCCGGCACCCTCCTGCACGGCGCCATTGAAATCGTCGGTGCGCGGCACGCCGCACTCGCCGGCGCCGGCGATGAAGGCCTCGATCAGTTCGTTCTTCG
>JAFECV010000463.1 GCA_018241985.1 Pseudomonadota bacterium
TGCCGTTGCGACAGGCCGCATGAGCCTGCGCGTCGTCACGCCTTCTGAACTATCAAAAGCATAGCTGACAGCGCTTATTCCATAAGCGCTGGCGGCCGAAAACATCCAAAAAACGGAGACACACCATGTTCTGGAAAAAAAGCCCCGCCGCCGTGCTGGCCAGCCTGCTGGTCATCCACCTGCTGGCCCAGATCGACCGCAACATGCTGCTGGGGTTTTCGCCGCAGATCATCGCGGACCTGCACATCAGCAACGCCCAGTACGGATTTCTCGTCGGGGCGGTGTGGGTGCTCAGCTATGCGTGTTCGGTCGTGTTCCTCGGTTCGCTGGCCGACCGCTTCAGCCGCACGCGGATCATCGCCGCCGGCGTGTTCGTCTGGAGCCTGTGCACCTGGGCCTCGGGGCAGGCCCAGAGCTTCGAGCAGATGGTGCTGGCGCGCTTCTTCGTCGCCTGCGGGGAGGCCGCGCTGGTGCCGGCCACGATCTCGCTGCTGGGGGAACTGTTCTCGGCGCAGCGGCGCGGCACGGCGATGGGCATCTTCTTCATGGGCATTCCGTTGGGAATCGGCGTCAGCTTCCTGCTGGCCGGCACCTTCGGCGCGTCGCATGGCTGGCGCGCGACCTTCCATGCGCTGGGCGGGGTGGGCGTCGTCATCGCGCTGCTGCTGACCCGCTTCAAGGACGACCGGAGCCAGATGCCGGCGCACGAGCGCGGCGCCCCGATCGTCCAGCAGATCCGCGCGGTGCTGGGCCTGTTGCGCCACCATCCCGCGCTGTCGCTGATGGTCGCGGGCTTCGTCCTCTTTCACTTCTTCTTCGTCGGGCTGGCGTTCACGCAGCTGTGGCTGGTGAAGGAGCGGGGCATGGACGCCGCCGCCATCGCTTCGCGCATCGGCATGCTGCAACTGGCGTTCGGTGCCGCGGGCTCCGTGGTCGGCGGCGTGCTCGGCGACCGCATGGCACGCCGGCTACCCGGCGGCCACGCCACCGTCACCGCGCTGTTCGTCGCCGTGTGCGCGGTCCCGATGATCGCCTACCGCTTCGCGACCCCCGGCACCTGGGTGTTCTACACCGGCATGTGCGCCGGCTTCTTCCTGCCGATGGCCCTCTATGGTGCGGGCAACGCCGGCATCGTGAACCTGACGCCGCCACGGATGCGCTCCACGCTGGCCAGCTTCAACATGCTGTGCATTAACGTCTTCGCCCTCTCCATCGGCAACGTGGTGGCCGGTTGGGCGGTCGACGTCATGGCGGCTCACGGGGTTGTCCAGCCGCTGACGCGCGTCGTGCTGGCGAGCGACATCCTCGGCATCGCGTCGGTCATCTTCTTTGCGCTGGCGGCGGTGGCCGTCGTCCGGCGGCGCGGCGCGGCGAGCCCCGTGCTGGCTGGCGCCTGAGCCCCGCCACCCCACACAGGAGTCAACGCATGACCAAGTTGCAAGACAAGATCGCCCTCGTCACGGGTGCTGGCCTGGGACTGGGCGGCGCCATCGCTCAGGCCATGGCCAGGGAAGGCGCGAACCTCGTCATCTGCGACATCGATAGGGAGGCTCTGGCGCACACCCGCGCCGCCGTCGAGGCCGCGGGCCGGCAATGCCTGGCCCTGCGCTGCGACGTGTCGGACCGCGAGGCCGTCGATGCCATGTTCGCGCAGGCCGCCGAACGCTTCGGCACCGTCGACATCCTGGTCAACAACGCGGCGCGCATCCCGTCGGGCTCGAAGGAGGATCTCGGGCGCCGCAACCGGCACTACGCCTACGTCACCACGCCCATGCCGCGCCAGTCGCTGGGCATCGTGACGTCGCTGACCGATGACGACTGGCTCAAGTGGTGGGGCGTGAACATGCACGGCGTGTTCTATTGCACCCGCGCCGCGCTGCGCCTGATGGAGCCGCGCCGCAGCGGCAAGATCATCAACATCGCCTCGGTGGCCGGGTTGGGCACGGGCAGCGCGCACAGCCCGGGCTACTCGGCCAGCAAGGCGGGCGTCATCAACCTGACCAAGACCACCGCTCTCGACGTGGCCGGCGCCAACATCTACGTGAACGCTATTGCCTGCGGCGGGGTGATGACACCGCCGTTCCAGCAGTTCTTCGCCACCGCCAGCGAGGCCGAGAAAAACAACCTGCTGCAAATGATTCCACTCGGCCGCCTGGGTGAACCCTCGGAATACGCCTCGCTGGCGGTGTACCTGGCTTCGGACGAGCACTATCTGGTGGGTCAGGTCATCAGCCCGAACGGCGGCTACGTGATGTAATGCGCAGCGACGCATGAAGCTCCTGAAGTTGCAATCCAAGGAAGTCCCGCCCGTCGGGCAGCGTGCCTTGCTGCGCCGGGAGGGGCTGGAGATCGCCCTGTTCAACATCGGGGGGCGCGTGTACGCGATTGGCGACACGTGTCCGCACGCCGGCGCGTCGCTGTGCACCGGG
>JAFECV010000464.1 GCA_018241985.1 Pseudomonadota bacterium
GGATTGACGGGCGTGACGTTTGGTCTGATCGCGTCCACGACTTCCTCGTTTTGGTCCGCAATGGCCTTGGGACCCGTGTTGCTTGGGTTCGCGCTGCTCGGGGCATTGGTGCTGTGGCAGGGTCGAGCACGCTACCCCTTGATACCGGCCGCATCGCGTCGCTCCCGACGGTTCGTGGGTGCATGCACGGTGTATTTCGCCAGCTACACGGCCTTTGCTGGGACGCTGTACTACGTCACGCTTCTGTACCAAAACCTGGAAGGGTGGTCGCCGCTCCGGACCGGCGTCTCCTGGCTCTTCATGAACATACCTTTCCTGTTGATTGCTCAGCAAGCCGGCAGGCTCGCAGGTCGCTTCGACCCTCGCAGTGTCATCGTCTGTGGGTGCATGCTCGGAGCGATCGGAGTTGCAATCCTCGCCAGTCTCACGAGCAGAACGCCGTTCCCGGTCGCCGCACTGGGGTATCTGTTTGCGGGTGCCGGCTTCGGGACGTTGGTGCCGGCAGTGACGCATGTCGCCATGCGTGATGTGCCCACCGATGCCGCGGGCGCGGGGTCGGCCGTGCTCAACTGTTCGCGACAACTCGGCACTGCGACAGGGCTCGCCATGATCGGCGCACTCGGTTCCTTTGCATGCGTGCAAAGCTGGAGGGCATCATGGGGCCCAAATCACAACTTCGGGCTACTTGCATCGGCTCTGATCAGTGGACGCATCGACGTACTCGCCCGGGCTCTGGGGGACCGCGCACGCGCCCCTGCGGAAGCGGCGTTCCTCCATGGTTACCACGTCGCTCTCATTGGAGCGGTCCTGTGCCTCGTGGCGGCTGCAATCGTCGCGGTCTGCACTTTTTCACGTACCCGCCGCGACCACCCGTCCACACCAAGCCTCGTTTTTTCGGTAGAACACTCCAAGGAGAATCAACGGTGAAGACACGACATGCGTTGTTCACGCGTGCTTTCATGATGGCCGCTCTGTTGATTGCGGGCATCGCGGGCGCAACGCTCTCCATCCCGGTATCGGCATCAGCGCCGATGCTCAAGACAACGGCGCCGGGCTGGTACCGGATGATGCTGGGACGCTTTGAAGTGACGGCGTTGTCCGATGGCACCCAGACGATGCCGGTCCAGAAGCTGCTCATCGGCCGCTCGCCGGATCAGACGCGGCAAGCGCTGGCGGCAGCCTTCCAACCGCGACCCTATCAGATGAGCTTCAACGCCTTCCTCGTCAACACCGGACACAAGCTCATCCTGATCGATACCGGCGCGGGCCAGCTGCTCGGCAAGCATCTCGGCGAGCTTGTTGAACGCCTCGAAGCGAGCGGCTATCGGCCGGACCAGGTGGACGAGATCTTCATGACCCACATGCACCCGGACCATATCGGCGGCCTCGCCGCACATGGCGAGCGCGTCTTCCCGAACGCCATGGTGCGCGTCAGCCAGCGCGAAGCCGATTACTGGCTGAGCCAAGCAAACATGGACAAGGCTGCGCCCGACCAGAAGGCGTTTTTCAGGGACGCGCAGGCTGCGGTGGCGCCGTATATCCATGCGGGTCATTTCAAGCCGTTCAGCGGCAACGTCGAACTGAGTCCGGGCATAAGTGCCGTCGCCTTGCCGGGCCACACTCCCGGCCACGCCGGCTACATGGTCGAGAGCGGAGATCACAAGATGCTGGTCTGGGGCGACGTGATCCATGTACCGGCGGTGCAATTCGCCGACCCAGCGGTAAGCATCGATTTCGACAGCAACCCCGCACAGGCCAGGGCCACGCGGGAGCGTGTTCTCGCTGACGCCGCACGCAACGGCTGGCTGATTGCGGGCGCCCACCTTCCATTCCCGGGCCTCGGACATGTGGTCAACGATGGCTCGGGCTATCGGTGGTTGCCGGTCAGTTACACCGAGATCCGCTGATGCCGGCAACCGGAACGCACGGTCGGCGGAACCTTCGTCCTGCCGCAATGGCAACTGGCCTTGTCCTTGTATTGGATGGCGAGGGTTCCCGTCACTTCATCGAATGCAGGCCGATGCAGTTGCCCTCGGTATCGACGACGAGCGCGATGAAGCCGTGCGGAGCGATCGAGAACTTCGGCTTGAAGCTCTTGCCGCCGGCGGCTTCCGCGCGCGCCTGCTCCACCGCGCAGTCGTCGCAGGAAAAATAGACCAGCGTGCCACCGCCGCCCGAGGGCACGCCCTCCATCTTGACCAGCGCGCCGGCCGAGCCGTAGCTGCTCATGTTGTCGCTGGGGAAGAACAGCATCTGCATGCCGTGCGCATCTTCCACGGGGACGTTGGGAGCTTCCAGCTTGCACTGGAACACGCTTTCGTAGAAGCGCTGCGCTCGCGCCATGTCCTGTACGTAGATTTCTGACCAGACGATGGGGTTCGGTTTCATGACGTACTCCTTGGGTGGGTGGAAGAAACGGCTGCCGACG
>JAFECV010000465.1 GCA_018241985.1 Pseudomonadota bacterium
ACGAGCCAACTATCTACAACAATTTCCCCTGGCCCCTCAGCGCCGCGAATTTCGAGCAAGAAGAAGCGCAAGCGCAGGTAAATCAATCACAGTCTGCTATCGAAAAAGAAGCACAAGCCGTGCTCGACGCGCGCGCGCAATTCCCCGGCAGCAGCCTCGCCGACCTGTACGACCCGCTGACGATGCCGCCCGCGCTGCTGCGCGCGCACCAGAAACTCGACGCCGCGGTAGACCGCGCCTACCAGCTCGCCGGCGGCCCGAAGAGCTACAAGAACGACGCCGAGCGCGTCGCCTTCCTGTTCACGCTGTACCAGCGCCTGACCAGCCTGCTGCCGGCCGCTGCCGCTCGCGCGCGTAAGCCGAAGCGCCTGGCTGCGGGGAGCCGATGAAGAGCCCGTCGACGCGTGGCGCATCCTCGATGCCCTGGGAGTGGCTGGCCACGGTGGTGCTGGTCACGCTGAACCTGCGCCCGTTCCTCACCGCGGTCGGGCCGCTCGGCCCGGCGATTCAGGCGCACACCGGCATGGACCTGCAGGCGCTGGCCTGGCTCACGATGCTGCCGATGGCGCTGATGGGCGCCGGCACCTGGCTCGCGCCCGCGGTGCTGCGGCGCCTGGGCGAACGGCCGGCGATGACGCTGGGGCTGGTGCTCATCGCGCTCGGCTGCGCGCTGCGGCTCGCCGCGAGTCTGCCGGCGCTGCTGATCGCCACCGCCGCGCTGTGCGGCGCGGGCGTGGCGCTGGTGCAGGGCATGCTGCCGGGCCTGATCAAGCTGCACACGCCGCGGCGCGTGGCGCCGATGATGGGTCTGTATTCGGCGTCGCTGATGGCGGGCGGGGCGCTGGGCGCGCAGTTCTCGCCGCTGGCGATGCGCTGGTCCTTCAGCTGGCAGGCGGCGCTGGCGCTGTGGGCCGCGCCCGCGCTGCTGGCGCTGGGCCTGGCCTGGCACACGCTGGGCGCGATGGCGCGCCGTGTCGCAGCGCGGCCTGCAACCGGCGTGGACACTGGCTGGCTGCTGCGCCGCGGGCGAAGCTGGCTGCTGGTGCTGGCGTTCGGCCTGATGAACGGCGGCTACGCGATCGTCGTCGCCTGGATGGCGCCGCACTACCAGGAGCTGGGCTGGAGCGTGCCGCGCAGCGGCCTGCTGGTGGCCGTGCTGTCGCTCGCGCAGGCGGCGGCCGCGCTCACGCTGCCGGCGCTGGCGGCGCGCCGGCTCGACCGCCGGCCGTGGATGTGGTTCGCGCTGGCGTGCCAGGCGGTGGGCTTCGGCGTGCTGGCCTGGCGCCCGCTGGCGGCCCCGATGGCGACGGCGATCGTGCTCGGCATCGGCCTGGGCGGCTGCTTTGCGCTGATCATGGTGGTCGCGCTCGACCACCTGCACCAGCCGCTGCAGGCCGGCGCGCTGAACGCGCTGATGCAGGGCGGCGGCTTCATCCTGGCTGCGCTGGCCCCGTGGGTGATGGCGGGCCTGCACCAGCTCACCGGCAGCTTCAACGCCGGCTGGCTGGCCCAGTTCGGCGCGGTGCTGGTGGTGGCGCTGCTGGTCGCGCGGCTGGCGCCGGCGCACTATGACCGGGTGATGCGGGCTCCGGCTGCGTAGGCGTGAGGGGCCGGGCTGCCGTGGGCAGCGGCGCAAAAGCGGATCCGGCGCGCACGGTGCACGGCAAAGCCTTGCTGCAGCGAGCCGCCGCTTGCCCCCAAGGCGGTTCGATTCATCCCTGCTTATCTGTCAAACATTTTAGACAACAGATATGAATTTGTCTACAATGCATTACATATGCCAGCCGCGTCCGAGATTACTTCAGTCGTTGATCGGCAGCTTCTTCTGCAACTGGGGGAGCGGTTGAAGCGTGCCCGACTCAACCAGGGCTTGACCACCACGCAAATGGCCGAGCGGGCGGGTATTTCCCGCATGACGCTCAGCGCAGTGGAAGCTGGCGAGCCCACCCCCACGATGGGCACTTATCTGCGCGTGATGGGCGTGCTGGGGGTGTCGCAAAACCTGGCGCTGTTGGCGAGCGACGCATTGCAGCCTGCCGTGGAAAGCGGCAATGCCCCGCGGGGCCCGAGCGGTCTCGTCGTGGCCGCGGGCGACGCGCAACACGAGTTGCAGGATCTGCAAAGCCTGATGTTGCACGAAGAGGCGGTGCGGCTCATGCAGAAGAAGCCCGAGCTGATACAGCAGGCCCTGAACACGCTGGACCGCTGGCGCTCGGCGGGAGACTCGCATTCGCGGTTCCTCTGGGACGAATGGTCTGTCATCCTGCATCGCAGGGCGTGGCGCAGAGCGCTTGCGCAGACGCGCCGCTCGAAGGAGCTTCGACAGGCGTCGCCGCTGCCGACCGTGCTGCCGCCGCAGACCCGCCAGCGCATCCTGGACGAGGTCCAGCGGCTCAAGAACGGAGTGCCGCTCGGCACGCTTGCAAC
>JAFECV010000466.1 GCA_018241985.1 Pseudomonadota bacterium
CTGCGGCAGATCGCCCGGCAAGCGCCCCGGCACCTGCACCCCGGCGGCTGGCTGCTGCTGGAGCACGGCTGGGACCAGGCCGCTGCCGTGCGCGCGCTGCTGGCCGCGGCCGGGCTGGAGCAGGTGCAGTCGCGCCGCGATCTCGCGGGCATCGAGCGCTGCAGCGGCGGGCGCATGCCGTCTGCCTGACGCGCCGACGGCCGGATCGGCGGCAAGGCGGATGCCCGCCTGGTGCGCATGACGGCCGATGCCGATCAGTCCCGGAAATCAAAGCCCTCGTCGAAACGACTCCGCCAATGCGCCAGATAGGCGCGCGCCACCGCGGCGTCGTCGCGGATCACCAGCACGTTCTCGCTGTTCTGGTGCGCGGCGGCCGAGGTGTAGTTGTAGCTCCCGGTCGCAACCGTGTCGCCGTCGGCGACGATGTATTTGTCGTGGTGCACCACGTAGCGCGACACCAGGTGCGTCGGGATGCCGGCGCCGACCAGCAGGCGCAGTGCGGCGCGCGACCGGCCGCTCCGGTCTTCGAGCACGTTCACCCGATAGTCCGCGACCACCGCCACGTCCACGCCGCGCCTGTGCGCCGCCAGCAGCGAGCGCACCACGCGCGGAGACGTCAGCACATAGGCGGCCAGCCGGATCGAGTGCTGCGCGCCATCGAGCACGCGCAGCACCAGCGTTTCCGCACCCGCATCGGGAGAAAAGGCCGGGCCTTCGATGGTGGCGCTGCCGGCGCGGCCCGCGAGCAGCAGCGCCAGCGCGACGACGGCCGCGAACGCGCGCAAGCCGCGCAGCGCCATCAGCTCCGGCCCGATGCGGATTTCCCGTCGCCGCTCTTGAGGCCGGGGAAGTCTTCCTCGAAGTACTCGCCCGCGCCCTTCTCGCCCGCGGCGCGGCGCCGCTCCTCGGCTTGGCGCAGTTCGACGCGGCGGATCTTTCCCGAGATGGTCTTCGGCAGTTCGGCGAACTCGAGCCGGCGCACCCGCTTGTACGGCGCGAGGTGGTCGCGCAGGTACGCGAGGATGCCTTCCGCCAGTTGCGGCGACGGCGTGTGCCCCTGGCGCAGCATGACGAAAATCTTCGGCACCGCGGTGCGCACCGGATCCGGGCTGGGAACGACCGCGGCCTCGGCCACCGCCTCGTGCTCGATCGCGACCGATTCGAGCTCGAACGGCGAGATGCGGTAGTCCGACGCCTTGAACACGTCGTCCGCGCGGCCGACATAGGTGATGTAGCCGTCGGCGTCGCGCATCGCCACGTCGCCGGTGCGGTACAGGCCGCCCTGCATCACCTGCGCGTTCTTCTCGGCGTCGCCGAAATAGCCGTCCATCAGCCCGGTCGGGCGCGGGTCGAGCCGCAGCGCGATCTCGCCTTCGCTCGCCTCGTGCCCGTCGGCGTCGATCAGCACGATCTGGTAGCCCGGCATCGGCCGCCCCATCGATCCGGAACGCACCGGCTGCCCCGGCGAGTTGCCGACGATCGCCGTGGTTTCGGTCTGGCCGTAGCCGTCGCGGATCGTGGTGCCCCAGGCCGCCTTCACCTGCTCGATCACCTCCGGGTTCAGCGGCTCGCCGGCGCTGATCAGCTCGCGCAGCGCGAGCTTGGGGCGGTACGCCGCAAGATCCTCCTGGATCAGCATGCGCCACACGGTCGGCGGCGCGCACAGCGTCGTGACCTTGTACTGCGCGAGCGCGCCGAGCAGCGCGCGCGCATCGAAGCGCGCGTAGTTGTAGATGAACACGCACGCGCCCGCGTTCCACGGCGCGAAGAAGCAGCTCCACGCATGCTTGGCCCAGCCCGGCGACGAGATGTTCAGGTGGATGTCGCCCGGCTCGAGGCCGATCCAGTACATCGTGGTGAGATGCCCGACCGGATAGCTCTGGTGCGTGTGCAGCACCAGCTTCGGCTTCGACGTGGTGCCCGAGGTGAAGTACAGCAGCAGCGGGTCGCTCGCGCGGGTCGCGCCGTCCGGCGCGAACGTGGCCGGCGACTGCTTCGAATCGGCGAAGTCGTGCCAGCCCGCGGCCTTGGCTCCGACGCAGATGCGGGTGTAGCCGCCGGCGAGATCGGCGAACTTCGCGGTGTTCGCCGCCGCGACGATCGCGTGCCGCACGTCGCCGCGGGTCATGCGGTCGGCCAGGTCCTGCGGCGTCAGCAGGTTCGAGCAGGGAATCACGACCGCGCCGAGCTTCATGCACGCCAGCATCGCCTCCCACAGCAGCACCTCGTTGTTGAGCATCACCATCACCCGGTCGCCGCGCCGCACGCCATGGCCGCGCAGCCAGTTCGCCGCCTGGTTCGAGCGCGCCGCCATCTGCGCGAAGCTCACCTTCTGTTCGGCGCCGGACTCCTCGACGATCCACAGCGCCGGCTTGTCGTTGCCCGCCGCCATGCGGTCGAAGTGATCGAGCGCCCAGTTGAAC
>JAFECV010000467.1 GCA_018241985.1 Pseudomonadota bacterium
CCCGCTGCGGCCGCTCCCGCCGCAGCGCCGGCCGCTACCACTGCGCCAGCAGCCGCGCCGGCTGCCGTCTTCGACACCGTGAACAAGGGCGACACCGCGTGGATGATCGTCGCGACGCTGCTGGTGATCATGATGAGCATCCCGGGCCTCGCGCTGTTCTACGGCGGGCTGGTGCGCTCGAAGAACATGCTCTCCATCCTGATGCAGGTGTTCGTGATCTTCTCGCTGGTGATCGTGCTGTGGTGCCTGTACGGCTACAGCGTCGCGTTCACCGCGGGCAACCCGTTCTTCGGGGGCCTGGACAAGATCTTCATGAAGGGGGTGACGCCCGATTCGCTGGCCGCGACCTTCAGCAAGGGCGTCGCGATCCCCGAATTCATCTACGTCGCGTTCCAGGCGACCTTCGCCGCGATCACGGTCGCGCTCATCGTCGGCTCGCTCGCCGAGCGCGCACGCTTCGGCGCGGTGCTGCTGTTCGCGCTGATCTGGTTCACGTTCAGCTACCTGCCGATCGCGCACATGGTCTGGTACTGGGACGGCCCGGACGGCATCGTGAACCAGGCCGGGCTCGACACGGTGACGGCCCATGCCGGCTGGCTCTGGGCCAAGGGCGCGCTCGACTTTGCCGGCGGCACCGTGGTGCACATCAACGCCGGCGTCGCGGGGCTGGTCGGCTCGTACGTGCTCGGCAAGCGGGTCGGCTTCGGGCGCGAATCGATGGCGCCGCACAGCCTGACGCTGACCATGGTCGGCGCGTCGCTGCTGTGGGTCGGCTGGTTCGGCTTCAACGCCGGCTCGGCGCTGGAGGCGAACGGCTCGGCCGCGCTCGCCTTCGTCAACACGCTGCTCGCGACCGCGGCGGCGACGCTGTCGTGGATCGGCGCCGAGGCGCTGCTCAAGGGCAAGGCGTCGATGCTCGGCGCCGCGTCGGGCGCGGTGGCGGGGCTGGTCGCGATCACGCCGGCGGCCGGCTTCGTCGGCGTGATGGGCGCGCTGGTGCTCGGGCTCGTGGCCGGCGTGGTCTGCCTGTGGGGCGTGAACGGCCTCAAGCACATGCTGCGCACCGACGACGCGCTCGACGTGTTCGGCGTGCACGGCATCGGCGGCATGCTGGGCGCGCTGATGACCGGCGTGCTCGCGTCGCCGGCGCTCGGCGGCACCGGCGTCTGGGACTACGTGGCGAACAAGGTCAGCCCCGACTATTCGATTGCCGGTCAGCTCTGGATCCAGCTGCAGGGCGTGGTCACGACCATCGTCTGGTCCGGCGTGGTCGCGTTCATCGCGTTCAAGATCGCCGACCTCGTGATCGGGCTGCGCGTGCCCGAAGAGGCCGAGCGCGAAGGGCTGGACATCACCTCGCACGGCGAAGCGGCGTACGTACGTTGACGCCGTGCCGCGCGCACGGGCGGCGAGCACAATCCGGGAGCCACGGCGCCGCCGCGCCGTGGCTACTGTGCCTCGACCCCAAACGACATGAACTGGCAGCCCGTCTTCGGCCCGCCCTGCGAACTGGGCGAATCGCCGTTCTGGCATCCGTTTGAACAGCGGCTGTACTGGGTCGACGTCGCCGCGCGCTGCCTGTTGCGCGAAGGTCAAGGCGCAGCGGCACCCGAGCGCTGGCCGATGCCGGGCGAGCCCGGCTGCATCGCGCCGGCGCGCTCCGGCGGCCTCGTGATCGCGCTGCGTGACGGCATCTACCGCGCGCCGGCCTGGGGCGGTTCGCTGACGCTGCTCGCGCCGGCGCAGCACGATGCGGCGACCACCCGCTTCAACGACGGCCGCGCCGACCCGCTCGGGCGCTTCTGGGCCGGCACGCTCTACGAGCCGCGCGACCGGCCTGCCGCCGCGCTGTATGCGCTCGATGCGCGTGCTGGCCGCCCGCCCGAACTGCGCCGCATGGCAGGCGATGCGACGAACGGCAACGGTCTCGCCTGGTCGCCCGATGCGCAGGTGCTGTACTGGGCCGACACCAGCCGGCACCTGATCCGCGCCTGGGACTGGGACGCGAACGCGAACCGGCTGACGCGAGAGCGGGTGTTCCATCGGTTCGAACCGAAACCCGCCGGCTGGCGGCCGGGCGATGCAGGTTACCGTGGACGCCCCGACGGCGCGGCCGTCGACGTGGACGGCAACTACTGGTGCGCGATGTACGAGGGCGGGCGTCTCGCGAAGCTCTCTCCGGATGGCGCGCTGCTCGCCGAGATCGAACTGCCGGTGCCGTGTCCGACGATGCCCTGCTTCGGCGGACCGGACCTTCGCATGCTGTTCGTCACCACCGCGCGCCACGGCCGCAGCGCCTTTGAGATCGCGGCGTGGCCGCTGTCGGGCCACGTGCTCGCGCTGCGGGTCGACGTGCCGGGGCTGCCGGTGAATTTCTTCGACGACGGCGCGACGCCCGGTCAGCTATCGAATAAATAGCGTC
>JAFECV010000468.1 GCA_018241985.1 Pseudomonadota bacterium
GAGCAACCCGCCGCCGCCCAGCGCGTTCGACGCACGGCGCGCCATGTAGCTCCACAAGCCCACCAGCAGCAGAACCGGGAACAGCCACGAGATCAGGTTGGAAAGCCAGGCCGATTCGTGCACGCGCTGGTAGGGCACGCCGAACCTGGACATGTAGTTGGCCAGCTCGGGTTCGGCCCAGGTCGATACCACCGTCGTCCTGCCGTCGGACTCGGGCGTCTTCAGCCGTCCGGTGACGAACTTGTCGTCGATCGTCACGTCGGCGAACTTTCCATCGCGCATCTGCTGCTCGAAGGCGCTGTAAGGCACGGTCTCGGTCGTGCGGCTCGCCTGCCACCAGTCCCTGGCCAGCAGAATCAGCAGCACGGCGAGCAGCACCAGGCCCAGATTCATGCCGGACTTCTTGTCCATAGCCACCTCGTTGCCATGGTGCGATTGAGGCACATCGGCGCGCCGGTCGGCTTGATCTGCGACAAGCGCCCGGCTGTCGGCATGCCGGAGGCCGTCCGTTCGCGCGTCACGGCCGCATCGTTGCCGCCGCGGCAGCCCGCCGTGGGCGTGACCCCTGCCTGGCCGCGGAACGACGGCCCGCGCGCCGCTCGATCGGCAGCAGTTCCGGCGCGCTTACTCCAGCCCTTCCTCGACCAGCTCCGCCGCGCGCAGCAGCGCGCGCGCCTTGGCTTCGGTCTCCTTCCATTCGAGCTCGGGCACCGAGTCGGCGACCACGCCGGCCGCCGCCTGCACGTAGAGCTGGCCGTCCTTCACGATGCCGGTGCGGATCGCGATCGCGACGTCCATGTCGCCGGCGTAGCTGATGTAGCCGCAGGCGCCGCCGTACAGGCCGCGCTTGGTCGGCTCGAGCCGGTCGATCAGTTCCATCGCGTGCACCTTGGGCGCGCCGGTCAGCGTGCCGGCCGGGAAGGTCGCGCGCAGCACGTCCATGTTGCTCATGCCGTCATTCAGGATGCCCTCGACGTTGCTGACGATGTGCATCACGTGGCTGTAGCGCTCGACCGCGAACGCCTCGGTCACCTTCACGCTGCCGGTCTTCGCGATGCGGCCGATGTCGTTGCGCGCCAGGTCGATCAGCATCACGTGCTCGGCGCGCTCCTTCGGGTCGTTCACCAGTTCGTGCTCGGCGGCGCGGTCGGCCTCGGGCGTCGCGCCGCGCGGACGCGTGCCGGCGAGCGGGCGGATCGTGATCTTCTGGCCCTCGCTCGTCTGCTCCTGGCGCACCAGGATCTCGGGGCTCGCGCCGACCACGTGGAAGTCGCCGAAATGGTAGTAGTACATGTACGGCGACGGGTTCAGCGAGCGCAGCGCGCGGTACAGCGACAGCGGCGACTCGGTGTAGCGCTTGTGGATGCGCTGGCCGACCTGCACCTGCATGAAGTCGCCGGCGGCGATCAGTTCCTTCGCGCGCGCGACGGCCCGCAGATAGTCGGCCTTCGCGAAGCTGCGCTCGGCCGGGTGGCCCTCGCTCGGGCGCAGCACCGGCGCGCTCACCGAGTACTTGAGCTGCTCGCGCAGTTCGCGCAGGCGCTTCTTGGCGCGCGCATAGGCCTCGGGCTGGCCCGGGTCGGCGTAGACGATCAGGTACAGCTTGCCCGAGAGGTTGTCGATCACCGCCAGCTCTTCACACTGCAGCAGCAGGATGTCGGGGCAGCCGAGCGTGTCGGGCGGGCAGCTGTCCTCCAGCTTCCTTTCGATGTAACGCACCGCGTCGTAGCCGAAGTAGCCGGCGAGGCCGCCGCAAAAGCGCGGCAGGCCGGGACGCAGCGCGACCTTGAAGCGCTGCTGGTACTGCGCGATGAAGTCGAGCGGATTGCCGGCAAAAGTCTCGACCACGCGGCCATCGGTCACGACCTCGGTGCGCGCAGCAATGCCGAAGCCGCTCGCGCGCAAGAGCGTGCGCGCCGGCAGGCCGATGAAGCTGTAGCGCCCGAAGCGCTCGCCGCCGACCACCGATTCGAGCAAAAAGCTGTAGCGGCCGCCGTCCCGCGAGAACGCGAGCTTCAGGTACAGCGACAGCGGCGTCTCCAGGTCGGCGAACGCCTCGGTCATCAGCGGAATGCGGTTATAGCCCTGCGCGGACAGGCTCTTGAATTCGAGTTCGGTGATCACGATCGGGGCCTCCTGCTGCCCCGCTCCGCGTGCTGCGGAGCGTTCATTCTTTACCCAGGCCTTTACCTAGGCCCCATAGCGAGGCGGCGAGGGCGCGGCCGTAATCGGAAGAATTGTGCCGAGGAATGGGGCGGGCCGCGCCGGTCAGTGCTGCGTAGCCCGGCGCCAGGGCCAGGCTCCCCGGCCCCTGGGACCCGGGTGCGCGCCCGATGCGGTGGTGCGGAGTTGGCTCGGAACGAACATCGTGGCGCAGTGTAGCACGAACATGGACCACCCCCAGTCTTCGCGCACTTCGTG
>JAFECV010000469.1 GCA_018241985.1 Pseudomonadota bacterium
CGTCCTTCATCTTGCACAGGGTCTGCGAGATCACCGCTTGCAGCGATTCGGACAGCATCGCGCGCACCATCTCCTTTTCCTCGGCCGGGAACACGTCGATGATGCGGTCGATCGTCTTCGCCGCGCTCGAGGTGTGCAGCGTGCCGAACACCAGGTGGCCGGTCTCGGCCGCCGTCATCGCCAGGCGGATCGTCTCCAGGTCGCGCATCTCGCCGACCAGGATCGCGTCCGGGTCCTCGCGCAGCGCGGATTTCAGCGCCGCGGCGAAGGAGAGCGTGTGCGGGCCGACCTCGCGCTGGTTGATCAGGCATTTCTTGGACTCGTGCACGAACTCGATCGGGTCTTCCACCGTCAGGATGTGGCCGTACTCGGTCTCGTTGAGGTGGTTGACCATCGCCGCCAGCGTGGTCGACTTGCCGGAGCCGGTCGGGCCGGTCACCAGCACCAGCCCGCGGGGTTTCAGCGCCAGCTCGCCGAAGATCTTCGGCGCGCCGAGCTGCTCGAGCGTCAGGATCTTCGAGGGAATGGTGCGGAACACCGCGCCGGCGCCGCGGTTCTGGTTGAACGCATTGACCCGGAACCGCGCGAGACCGTCGATCTCGAACGAGAAGTCGATCTCCATGAACTCCTCGTAGTTCTTGCGCTGCGAGTCGTTCATGATGTCGTACACCATGGCGTGGACCTGCTTGTGGTCGAGCGGGTCCACGTTGATGCGGCGCACGTCGCCATGCACCCGGATCATCGGCGGCAGGCCGGCGGACAGGTGCAGGTCAGAAGCCTTGTTCTTGACGCTGAAGGCGAGCAGTTGGGTGATGTCCACGGGACTCCCGTCGGTGGTGGTTTGCTATTCTGGCGAGATTATGGCGATGATCGCAGGCAACCTCGATCGGGTGCGCGCGCGCATCGCGGCCGCCTGCGACGCCGCGCGGCGCGACCCGGCCGGGGTCACGCTGCTGGCGGTGTCCAAGACCGCCGCGGCGGACGCGGTGGCCTGCGCGCTGGCCTGCGGCCAACACTGTTTCGGCGAGAACTACGTGCAGGAAGCGGTGGCCAAGATCCTCGCGCTGCGCGAGCGGACTGACGGGCTCGCCCCGGCCCGGACCGCGATCGAGTGGCATTGCATCGGGCCGATCCAGAGCAACAAGACGCGGCTGGTGGCCGAGCATTTCGACTGGGTCCAGACCATAGCCCAGCTGCGCATCGCCGAGCGGTTGAGCGCGCAGCGCCCGGTCGGCAGCGCGCCGCTGCAGGTGTGCCTGCAGGTGAACATCGACGGCGGAGCGAACAAGGCCGGCATCGCCGCCGATGAGGCCGAAGCGCTGGCCCGCGAAGTCGCGGCGCTGCCGCATCTGCAGCTGCGCGGGCTGATGACGATCCCCGAGCCGGCGCCCGATTTCGCTTCGCAGCGCGCCGTCCATGAACGGGCGCGGGCGCTGTTCGAGCGCATCGCGTCCGGCGGCGGGCGCGGCTTCGAGCGTTTCGACACCTTGTCGATGGGCATGACCGCGGACCTGGAGGCCGCGATCCATGCCGGCAGCACGATGGTGCGCGTCGGCACCGGAATTTTCGGCGCGCGGGGTTGATTCGCCGATCCGCTTCACGGGCGCAGACCTCGCAGCCAGCCGAAGGCGCGGTCGGCGATATGGCGCGGCGACAAGTTGGGCCGCTGCGCGCGCACCGCGTTGGTGACGGCCATGCCGGCCAGGGTGCGCATGAACAGCGCCTCCGGCAGCTTGCTGCGCCCCTGCAGTTCGGCCGCGGTCAGCGGGCCGGTCGCCAGCAGGTCGAGCAGGGACTGGCCCCGTTCGTCCAGCAGGGTCGCGGTCGGGTGCGCGCTTGCCAGCGGCCCGCGCAGCAGCGCCGGCGGCAGCAGGCCGGGCAGGGCCTCGTCGTTGCAGCGGCGCGCCAGCTCCCACAGCATCGCGGGCAGCGGCTTCGACTCGAACTCCGGCGACGGGGCCAGCGTGCGCGCCGGCACCACCTTGAGCGCGACGCGCTCGACCTGGATCGCGGTGGCGGTGCGACGCAGATGGGCCAGTCCGCCGGCCGGGTCGATCACCGTCATGATCTGGCCGTGGCTGAGCAGATGCAGCTGGCTCGTGGTCCACACCTCGCGGTTCAGCCACGCGGTGCGGCCGACCGCGTAGCGGATGCGCTGCGGCGACAGCTGGGCCGCGGCAAAGCGCAGGCCGGCGTTGAGTTCGCCGACCGATTCGGCCTCGTTTGCGTTCCAGGCCAGGTGGTTGCTCTCGCAGCCGCCGATCAGGCAGACCGGGCGACCCTGGTAGTGGCCGTGTTCGTCGACCACGATGCGCGGCGGATAGCGGTCCACGCTCCACGGCGGGGCAGAATCGCTGCCGTCGTCGGGCAGGTCGATCGAGCGCAGGTGCGCGACGTAAACGTCCGGCGGACA
>JAFECV010000046.1 GCA_018241985.1 Pseudomonadota bacterium
TGCGACAGGCCGCCGGAGCCGATCACCAGCACCTTCTTGTCGCTGTCCCACGAATGGATGGCCTCGCCGACCGCGCGGCCCAGGGCGTAGGTGCGACGCGCCGTCGGCAGCGGCAACTGCACCGTGTTGATGCAGATCGGAACGATCTGCACCGGGCAGTCGCCTTCCGGCCAGAGGAGCTTCAGCGGCAGCGTGACCGCATGGTCGACCACCATTTCCTGGCAGCTGACCACGTCGAATTCGCGCTCGACCAGCGTCTCGATCAGGTGCCAGGACAGGTCCAGTTCGCCATCGATGGCCGGCAGCGTCGGAATGCCCCAGCCTTCGTCCGCGTTTCGGTATTCAGGCGCCGCGCCGACCGCGAAGGTCGGCATCTTGTCGAGGAAGAAATTCAGGCCGTGGTCGTTGTGGAAGATCACGACGACGTCGGGGCGCGCGGTCGCGAGCCAGTCCCTCACGGGAGGGTAACCATCGAAGAACGGCTTCCAGTACGGATCCTGCTGGAGGTTCTTGGCGATGGCGCCGCCGATCGCCGGGATGTGGGACGTGCCCACGCTGCCTATGAGTCTGGCCATGATGTCGATCTCCTATTGATGGGCGGCCGCGCGCAGCTTGGCGCGGAACTCTTCCTTGGTCATGCCGGTCTGCTGCGCGCCGAGGTCCTGCACGTCGAGGCCGAAGATGCCCGCGAACTTGGCGAGGTAGTAGGCATGGCCGCCGGCGGCGATCAGGTCCAGCACCTTGCGCGAACGCACGGCGGCCGTCTGCTGCTCGTTCAGGCCGTACTGGCGCATGTAGGCCTCCTCGTCGGCCTTGAACGCCGCGCGGTTCTCGGCGGAGTTGAACGAATAGCACATCTTGTTGAGCGCATAGCCCTTGCGCGCCTGGGTGCCATCGAACGGCGTGGTGCCGGGAATGTCTTGAAGCGGTGTCGTCACATCGGTCTCCTGCAAGCTGACGAATCAGATCCTGTGCAGCGCAACTATCGGCGAATTGTTGAATTATTTAAATGTTTGAATGATCATAGGATTCATGAATGAATTCGATTGGTCCGACCTGGACGTTCGCCTGCTCCAGTTGCTGCTCGCGGTGCTGGAATCCGGGTCGATCACCGGTGCCGCGCAACGCCTGGGCGTCACGCAATCCGCGGTGAGCCATCAACTGGACAAGCTGCGCGCCATCACCGGCGGCGCGTTGTTCGTGAGAAGCGGGCGCGGCATCGTCGCCACCGCGAGGGCGGAGGCGCTCGCGCCGCAGGCGCGCGAGTTGCTCAGCGGGCTGGAGCGATTCGCGCACGCAGACAGTTTCGACCCGGCGCGCTGGCAGACGACCTTCACGATCGCCGCCAACGACTTCCAACGCGACCTGCTGCTGCCCCTGTTGGTGGCGCGACTGCGCGCACAGGCCCCGGGGGTTGCGCTTCGGGTCATCCCGTCGGACGTGCCGACGCTGGACATGCTGCGCCACGAACACTGCCAGCTTGCGGTCAGCCCGCGGCCGCCCGAGGGCAGCGACATCATGCAAAAGCGCCTGTTCGAGGACCGCTATCGCGTGTTCTACGACCCGGCGATCCGCCCCGCGCCGCGCAACCGGGCCGAGTACCTGGCTGCCGCCCACGCCACCGTGCTCTATGAGCCTCGGCGCCAGCTCGATCTCGATCAGGATATGGAACGCCGGGGCATCCGGCGCCATTTCGCGGTGATGGTGCCGGGTTTCGCCGCGCTGCTGAGATTCGTGCAGGGCAGCGACCTGCTGGCCACGGCGCCGGGCATGCTGCAGGCGCAGTCGCTGCACGGCCTGGCGAGCGCCCGCGTTCCCCTGCCCTGCCCGGCGCTGCCGATGTACATGATCTGGCATCTGCGCCATCACCATGCGCCGGCGCATCGCTGGCTGCGCAGTCAGCTCGAAAGCGTTGCGGCGGCCGTGCGCCAGCCGGCCGGCAGATCAGCGTCGCCGGCCAACGCCCCGGCACGTCGATCCGCCGAAACCTGACGCTCGGCGCGTCACGGTCTCAGCCAGCGTCCTGCGGCCGGCGCAGATACAACTCGGCCAGGCGGCTCCGCCGCACCGCGTCGATGCGCAAGGCCTCGGAGAGGTAGCGGTCGATTCCGCCCCAGTCGGCATCCACCGCATGCAGCGCCGCGTCGAGGAATTCACGTTGCACGCGCCACAGCACCTGCACCACTTCGCGCGGCGCGCGTCCGGCGTCGATCGGCGGCGCGCGAAACAGATCGTTCGTCAGCAGGTAGTCCTGCATCACCGTCTCGCGCGGCACGCCGAGCGCCAGCAGAATCAAGGCCGCGGCAAAACCGGTGCGGTCCTTGCCGGCGGTGCAGTGGAACACCAGCGGCGTGTCGCTTTCGAGCAGGTGGCCGAACAGCTCGGCGAACCGTGCTGCGTTGTCGTGCACGAACGCGCGGTAGGTCTGCTCCATCAGTCGCACGGTGTCCTGCGCGGTCACCTTGCGGCCGGCCTCGAGCAGGTCCTTCATCAGTTGCACCACCGTCGGTTCGATCGGCAGCGCATGCTGCACCACGCCGGGCAGTTGGTACGGCGTGGCAGCGCGCTCGTGCATCCCGCGCAGGTCGAACGCCCGGGCCAGGCCGAGCGCCTGCAGCCGCTGCAAGTCGTCGGCGGTCAGTCCGGCCAGCTGATCCGAGCGGAACAGGCAGCGCCAGCGCACTTGCTGCCCGGCGGCCGCCGGATAACCGCCCAGATCGCGGAAATTGCTGGCGCCTTCGAGATGCAGGGAGCGGGTTGGATGCGGCATACCTTTGTTTATAACGGTCCAGCGCGGGTTGCGCTGACACCGATCGGACAGCCGATCGGCGCGCTCACGCGCTGCCCGACGCGGCCCAATGCCTGCGCAGCGCGCGCAGCTGCCCGATGAACAGCAGGACCCAGGCGACGAGGCCGATGCCGAACATCACGTGCGGCAGCAGGCCGAGGAAGTCCAGGCTCATGGCCTGCATCATGCGCAGCGTGCTGGCCGCGTACATGCCGAGCGGAAACACCGCGCCCCAGTACATCGGGTCGTAGGTGAACGGAAAACGACGGATGCCGTGGCGCCAGATCGCGAGCATCAGCAGCATCGGAATCCACCAGGTGCCGGTGGCCCAGTAGAACACGGTGAAGCCCTTGAGGAACGGCAGCGTCGATTCCAGGAACGGCGCGTGCGGCGTGTTGACGATCAGCAGCGAGCCCGCCAGCGTGGAGATCGCCATCGCGCCCATGTTGATCCAGTACGGGGGCGACAGGTCCGCGGGGGAAAATTCGAAGAAGGTGTAGCGGTAGAAGATCAGCGACATCATCCAGATGTACAGCATCCCGCCGAGCAGCCACATCGACAGCGCGAAGTAGTTCAGCTCCATGCGCACCGGTTGCGGCACCTCGCCGGCAATCTGCGCGCCGAGCACCGCCATCGACTGCGTGGCCACCACGGCGAGCAGCCAGCCGCCGTTGATACCGCGGTCCAGGCTCGGCTTGTTCGACTTCACCGTCAGCACGGTGAAGATCGTGTAGATCAGCGTGATCCATGCGAGGCCACCGATCGCGCCGAGCACGATGGCGATGCGCAGGCTGTGGCCGATCAGCAGGCTTTGGCTCGCGAGGATCGAGCAGGCGGCGACGAAGGTGAAGAATCCGGGCGCGCGCAGGTGGTCGACCAGGTCCTCGAGCGTGCGCCGCGGATGCCAGATCACGCGCGCCAGTGCAAGCAGGCAGATGATGACGAACAGCGCCCAGTTCAACGCGAACATCACGCCCGGCAGCACCGGCACGCCGAGCAGGTGCGCCGCCAGCGACAGGATGCCGGTCGCCATCACCATGCTGAAATAGCCCGGCGACATGTCCTCGATCGACGAGCGCACATGCGCGACCAATCCCAGGTTCATCCGTCGTCCTCCTGCAGGCCCCGCAGCCGACCCCACGCATGAAAAAGGCCCGGAGGCGATCCGGGCCCGTTGGCATTCATGGAAGGATCAGCGCCAAGCGCTGCGAATGCCGGCGATCCTCGATCTCGAATCGCGCGGCTCATCGATGGCGCCAACTGCCGTTCGGTGGCGGGCAGCATACCAGAGGCTTCATCCGGCCTGAAGCCGGGCCATGGCCGAGGTGTGGCCGAGCTTCGGCGCGGCCGATCGTCAGCGCGGTGCCATCGCGCAGGCCCACCCATGAGGCAGCCGCGCAGCCTCGAGCGCCTGGGCGAGCGACCCATGGTCCGGATCGGCGGCGAGCCGGTCAGCGGCAGCATAGAGGATTTGCTCTTCCTTCGGATTGTGGATTTGCAGCAGTTGCAGCAATTCGCGGCAATCGTTCTGCAGCGTGTCGACCGGGCCTGCCGATCCGCAGGCGGCGGTCAGGTCCTGGACGAGCGGCCACATCTGGCCGTGCTCGCGCTTCATCACGAACACCGGCATCGTCAGGCCCGAGGCTTCGAGCGGCGGGAACAGGATTTCCTCTTCCGCGTACAGGTGCAGGCACAGCAGCGCCAGCGACTCGGAAAGCCGCGCAAGCGATCCGGCCCCGTCGATGATGTCCTGGAGTCCCTGGTCGATCCGGCGGTGCTGATCTTCGAGCAGTCGACTGGGCGATGCCGTTTCCATCATTCGTTTCTCCGATTGGTGCCGCGGCGCGAGATGCGCGCGGAATGCGCCGCACCATAGCGCAAGCTGCAAGAGCCCGGCGTGATCCAAGGTAAGCGGCCGGCATTCCTGCAGCGAACAAGGGCTTTCGCACCGCGTTGCGAGGCACGATCTGATACAACCGGCCGTACTGGAACAGCAACTGGCGGATTCGACATGAGCGACGACAACGTGCAATTGGGGCAACTTCGGCGTATCGAGGGCGGCTTCGAAGGAGTACTGGAGCGGCAGATCGCGCATGATCGGGATGCGGTCTGGCGCATGCTGACCGAGCCGCAGGGGCTCGCGCAGTGGCTCGCACCCGGATCCATCGAGCTTCACACCGGCGGCGCCGTTCGCATCGACTTCGCCGACAGCGGGACGGTGATCGAGAGCACCGTGCTCGCGATCGATCCACCACGGCTGCTCGAATATTCATGGAGCAGCGGCAACGAGCCGCAGCGTCCGCTGCGCTGGGAGTTGAACGCGGCCGGGAACGGGACGAAGCTGCTGCTGACCGTGCGGGTGCCCGCCGCAGAAGACGCCGCCAAGGCCTGCGCCGGCTTCGAAGGTCACCTCGAGATGCTGGTGGCGGCGCTCGAGGGTGTCCCGATCAAGTTCCCAGTCGATCTGTTCCTCAAGGCGCGGCGCGGCTACCAGCAATTGCTGGCGACGTAACCGGCAGGCGAAGCCGACGCGACAGGTTGGCCGGCATCAGGCAGGAAAGCGCACCGTCACGCCCAGGCCACGGCCCTGCAGCCCGGTGCCGATATCGACCGTGCCGCCGTGCGCGGCGGCGATCTTCTCGACGATCGACAAGCCCAGCCCGCTTCCGCTGGCGGCATGCCCTTCGACCCGGAAGAAGCGATCGCGCAGCCGCGCGCGATCGGCCGCGACCACGCCGTCGCCATCATCCATCACCGCCAGCAGCAGCGCGCCGGCCCCGCGCCGCACGCTGACGAGGGCCTGGCCGCCGCTTCGGCCGTACTTGATCGCGTTGTCGATCAGGTTGTCCAGCAGCGTCGCCAGCATCGCCGGGTCGCCGGCAAGCCGGCAGTCGGGCTCGGCTGCCAGTTCGAGCTCGATATGGTTGCGAATGGCGTCGTCGGCGCGCTGCGCCACGTGGTCGGCCGCAAGCCGGCCGAGGTCGACCGCCTGCCGCGTGCCGGGCTCGACATGGTCGAACCGCGCCAGCAGCAGCAGTTGCTGCGCGAGGTGCGTGGTGCGATCGACGCCGGCGATCACCTGCTCGATGGCCTGGCGGCGGCCGGCCTCGTCCTGCGCCGCGAGCGCCACCTGGGCCTGCACCTTGATCGCCGCCAGCGGCGTGCGCAGTTCGTGGGCTGCGTCCGCGGTGAACGCCCGCTCCTTGTCGAGCGAGCGCGCAAGCCGTTCCAGCAAATCGTTCAACGCGGCGATCAGCGCCTGCGCTTCGGCCGGCACGCGGCGCAGCCGGATCGGCTCCAGGTTGCCGGTATCGCGTACGGCAATGGCATCGGACAGGCGCGCCAGCGGCCGCAGGCCCTGGCCGATGCCGAACCAGATCAGCAGCGCGAGCACCGGCAGCGCCAGCAGCAGCACCTGGCCCATGCGCCCGGCCAGTTGATTGGCCGGGTGCTCGCGCAGGGCCAGCGGCTCCAGCACCGTCACCCGGTAGTCGTGCCGGGTGTCGCGCAGGCTGTAGCTGCGCCAGTCCCGGCCGTCGATGCGGCGGGTGACGTAGCCGTCATGCAGGTCCTGCGGTGCCGCCGGCGCGCCAGCGCTGGCGAGCAGCAGTTGGCCGTCGTCGCCCCAGATCTGGAACGCCAGCGGCTGCGCGCCGCTCTCCTCCACGTGGCGGCCTTCGGCCTCGCCCCCTTTGCCCGCCTGGCTCGACTCGCCCGCCTGGGCCAGCCGCGCCAGGCGCTTGAGGTCGAGCATCATCAGCGTGCGTGCACCCTGCTGCAGGCGAGCGTCGGCCAGTTCATGGATTTCCTCGCGCGCCTTTTCGTAGCCGACGCCGAGCATCGCGGCCCAGACCAGCACCAAGCTGCCGAGCAGCAGCAGCAGCAGGCGGCGGCGGATCGAGAAGCGCTTCATGCGGATTCCCTCGGAATCAGGTAGCCGACCCCGCGGATCGTCCTGATCAGCTCGCTCCCCAGCTTTCGGCGCAGGTTGTGGATGTGCACCTCGACCGCGTTGCTCTCGACCTCTTCGTTCCAGCCGTACAGGTTCTCTTCCAGCCTCGCGCGCGACAGCGCGACGCCCCGATGCTCCAGCAGGTCGACCAGGATCGCGCATTCGCGCCCCGACAGCCCGATGGTCTGCTCGCCGCGCGTGACCGTGAGGCTGCCGGGCACCACAACAAAATCGCGGTAGCGGATGGCGTCGATGCTGCGGCCGTGCGCGCGCCGCAGCAGCGCGCGGATGCGCGCCACCAGCTCGGCCAGGTCGAACGGTTTGACGAGGTAGTCGTCCGCTCCGGCTTCCAGCCCAGCGACGCGGTCGCGCACGGTGTCGCGCGCGGTCAGCACCAGCACCGGCAGATCGCTGCCGCGCGCGCGCAACCGCCGCAGCAGTTCCATGCCGCTCACGCGCGGCAGGCCGAGATCGAGCACCACGAGTTCGTATGTTGTGGTCTCGAGCGCCAGCTGCGCGCTGCGGCCGTCCTGCGCCCAGTCCACCGTGAAGCCGGCCTGCTTCAGGCCGGCTTCGATACCGTTGCCGAGGATCGAATCGTCCTCCACCAGCAATAAACGCATCGCCCCTCCCGTGGCTACCCGTGCGTCGTATCGCCGCTCCAGCTTAAGGGCATCTGAAGCGCCGCGACAAATAATTTTCGCCCCTTAAGAGTTCCTTCAGCGCCGCGCCGCACTCTGCGCCCATGCCAAACGGCATGCCGGCATCCGCCGGTTCCACCGCAACTCACTGAAGGGAAATGTCATGCAAGCAACTTCATCCAAGGCTCTCGCCGCATTGGCGCTGTCCGTCCTGTCGCTGGGCGCGTTCGCGTCCACCTACAACGGCGAATGCACCGATCAACCGAAGTCCAAGTGGATGAGCACGGCCGACGTGAAGGCCAGGTTCGAAGCCCAGGGCTACAGCGTGGGCCGGGTCAAGACCGGCGGCAGCTGCTACGAGGTCTACGCCAAGGACAAGGGCGGCCAGAAGGTCGAACTGTTCGTCAATCCGGTCGACGCCAGCGTGGTCGGCCAGGCAGGAAAGAAATGAAGCCGGCGGTTCTGACTGCTGACGCGACCCGGATGGAGACGGTCCGGGTCTGGGATCCGCTGGTCCGGATCTTCCACTGGTCGCTGGTCGTGGCCTTCTTCGGCGCCTACGCGCTCGGCGACGACGGCGGCCAGCTGCACCAGGCGCTCGGCTACACCGTACTCGGCCTCGTTGCGTTCCGGCTCGTGTGGGGCCTGATCGGCAGCCGGCACGCGCGCTTCGCGAGCTTCGTGCCGTCGCCGCGCCGACTGGTCGGCTACCTCAAGGACGTGGCCCGGCACCGCGAGGCGCGCTACCTCGGTCACAACCCGGCCGGCGCAGCGATGATCGTTGCGTTGCTGCTGTCGCTGATCGCCACCGGGAGCACCGGTTGGCTGCTGACCACCGACGCCTTCTGGGGCAGCGAAGTGCTCGCCGACGCGCATGAAGCGTTGGCCAACGGCACGCTGTTCCTGGTCGGCCTGCATGTCGCCGGTGTCGTCTTCAGCAGCCTGCGCCACCGCGAGAACCTGGTGCGCGCCATGTTCACCGGCCGCAAACGCGCGGATTAATCGATCGCTGCTCGGCGGAACCGCCGCGTTGCCCGCGGCGGCTCGCGCAGCCATCAGTACACGATCACGCTGCGGATCGACTCACCGGAATGCATCAGGTCGATCGCGCGATTGATGTCGCCCAGCGGCATCGTGTGCGTGATCAGGTCGTCGATGCGGATCTTGCCTTCCATGTACCAGTCGACGATCTTCGGCACGTCCGTGCGCCCGCGCGCGCCGCCGAACGCCGTGCCTTTCCAGGTGCGGCCGGTCACGAGCTGGAACGGCCGGGTGCGAATCTCCTGGCCCGCGCCCGCGACACCGACGATCACCGACACGCCCCAGCCGCGATGGCAGCATTCGAGCGCCTGCCGCATCACGTCGACGTTGCCGATGCACTCGAAGCTGTAGTCGGCGCCGCCGTCGGTCAACTCGACGAGATGCGGAACGAGGTCGCCGTCAATTTCCTTAGGGTTCACGAAATGCGTCATGCCGAATTTCTCGGCAAGCGCCTTGCGCCGCGGATTGATGTCGACGCCGATGATGTGGTTCGCGCCGGCAAGCCGCGCACCCTGGATCACGTTGAGCCCGATGCCGCCGAGCCCGAACACGACCACATTCGCCCCAGGTTCGACCTTCGCGGTGTTGATCACGGCGCCGATGCCGGTCGTGACGCCGCAGCCGATATAGCAAACCTTGTCGAACGGCGCGTCCTCGCGGATCTTCGCCAGCGCGATCTCCGGCAACACGGTGTAGTTCGCGAACGTCGAGCAACCCATGTAGTGATGGATCATGCGCCCGCCGATCGAGAACCGGCTCGTGCCATCCGGCATCACGCCCTTGCCCTGCGTCGTGCGGATCGCGGTGCACAGGTTGGTCTTGCGCGACAGGCACGACTTGCACTGGCGGCATTCAGGCGTGTAGAGCGGGATCACGTGGTCGCCCTTCTTGAGGGACACCACGCCCGGCCCGACGTCGACGACGATGCCGGCGCCCTCATGCCCGAAGATCGCCGGGAACAGACCTTCGGGGTCGGCCCCGGAGCGCGTGAATTCGTCGGTGTGGCAAACCCCGGTCGCCTTCAGTTCGACCAGCACTTCGCCGGCCTTCGGGCCTTGAAGCTGCACGGTCTCGATGACCAGGGGCTTGCCGGGTTCATATGCCACTGCGGCGCGCACGTCCATCGATACTCTCCTTGTTCCTGGTTTCGCAAGTGATCCAGGGCCTGTTAACGCTATCAAAGGGGATCGCGTTGCTGCGCCAAGGGGCTGGATGCAAGGCGCACGCGCGCCGCAAGGCTCGTGCCTTGCCAGCGCGGGCAACGCCGCAGACGGCCCCTTGGCGCGGCAACCCGCAGGGAAGGCATGCCAAAGCCCGCCCCTCGTCGTTGCGCTGCTTGTGCGTGCCGACGCACGCACGGCGCAGCGCGCCTAGATGGCCCGGCTTTGGCATGCCTTCGCGACCCCTTTCATAGCGTTAACAGGCCCT
>JAFECV010000470.1 GCA_018241985.1 Pseudomonadota bacterium
AGCCGGCCGGCGAGCTCGAAGCGCACCACGTCGCCATGGATCAGGCCGAGGCCGGGCGTGTCGCCCTCGCTGCTGCGGTCGAGCAGCATCTGCATGCCGACGCAGACGCCGAACAGCGGCTTGGCCGCGGCGGCTTCCAGCACCGCCTGCTGCAGGCCGGAGTCGCGCAGTTCGCGCATGCAGTCGGGCATCGCGCCCTGCCCCGGCAGCACCACGCGCGCGGCGGCGCGCACCTCGTCCGCGCGCGCGGTGACGATCACGCGCCAGCCGGTGCCCGCGGCCGCGGCCTGCACCGCCTGCGACACCGAGCGCAGGTTGCCCATGCCGTAGTCGACCACGGCGACGGTCCGGTTTGCTACTGAATCCATAGCTGACTGCGAACGATCCATGCCGGCTGCAGCCGGATTTGATCCAAAAATCTCAGAGCGAACCCTTGGTCGACGGTACCGTGCCGGCGGCGCGCGGATCGATCTCCAGCGCCTGGCGCAGCGCGCGGGCGAACGCCTTGAACACGGTCTCGGCCTGGTGGTGCGCGTTCTCGCCCTTCAGGTTGTCGATGTGCAGCGTGACGAACGCGTGGTTCACGAAGCCCTGGAAGAACTCGTGCGCGAGCTGGGTGTCGAAGCTGCCGATCATCGCGCTCCTGAACGGCACGTCCATCACGAGACCGGGGCGGCCCGAGAAGTCGACCACGACCCGGCTCAGCGCCTCGTCCAGCGGCACGTAGGCGTGGCCGTAGCGGCGGATGCCGCGCTTGTCGCCCACGGCCTGGTACAGCGCCTGCCCGAGCGTGATGCCGACGTCCTCCACCGTGTGGTGGCCGTCGATGTGCAGGTCGCCCTCGGCCTGGATGTCGAGGTCGATCAGCCCGTGGCGCGCGATCTGGTCCAGCATGTGGTCAAAGAAGCCGATGCCGGTCGACAGCCTCGAGGCGCCGGTGCCGTCGAGGTTGAGCTTGACGGTGATCCGGGTCTCGGCCGTCATGCGCGACACCTCGGCGGTGCGCGCGGCGGGGGGCGACTTGGTCATAGGACTTGTTCGAGCGCGGCCAGCATCGCCTGATTTTCAGATGCGGTGCCGACCGTCAGGCGCAGGCAGTTGGCGAGCAGAGGATGCATTGTAGAAACGTTCTTCACCAGCACGCCGCGCTCCTTCATGCCGGCGAAGGTACGGGCAGCATCGGGCACGCGCACCAGGATCATGTTCGCGTCGCTGCGCCAGGCCTTGACCTGCGGCAGTTTGCCAAATGCTTCCAAAAGAATAGCGCGCTGTGCGCGCAGTTCCTTGGCCTGCGCGGCAAAAACCTCCGAATGTTCGAGCGCGAACAGCGCGCATTCGTAGTTCAGCACGCTGATGTTGTACGGCGGGCGCAGCTTGTCGATCTCGCGCACCAGCGCCGCCGGCCCGATCATGTAGCCGAGGCGCACGCCCGCCAGCCCGAACTTGGAGAGCGTGCGCAGCAGCAGCACGTGCGCGTGCCGCGCCGGGTCCTCGCGCATCCGGTCCATCCAGCTGCGGCTGGAAAACGGCTGGTACGCCTCGTCCATCACGACGAGGCCGCCCGCCTCGCGCTGCGCGTCGATGATCGCGGCTACGCTCGCGTCGTCCCACAGGTTCGCGGTCGGGTTGTTCGGGTACGCGAGGTAGACGATGGAAGGGCGGTGCCGCCGCACCGCATCCAGCATCGCGGCTTCGTCGAGCTCAAAGTCGGGCGTCAAAGGCACGCCGTGGAACGCCAGGCCCTGGAGCTTGGCGCTCATCGCATACATCACGAAGCCCGGCACCGGCGCGAGGATGCTTGCGCCGGGCAAGTCGCAGGCCATCGCGAGCAGCGAGATCAGTTCGTCCGACCCGTTGCCGAGCATGATGTCGCAGCCCGCGGGCATGCCGGCGTAGTCGGCGAGCGCGCGGCGCAGGTCGTCCACGCGGGCGTCCGGGTAGCGGTTCAGCGCGAGCGCGCCCAGGCGCCTGCCCAGTTCGGCCTGCAGCGCCTCGGGCAGCCGGTGCGGGTTCTCCATCGCGTCGAGCTTGATGAGGCCGCGCGAGTCCTGCACCGCGTAGGCGTGCATGGACTGAATGTCGTCGCGGATGCGGGCCAGGGGCTCGAGGGCGGGAGAGGTTGTCGGTTCAGTCTTCATCATCGGTGGCGGGCAACTCATCGGGGCCGACCCGAAACGGATCGATCACCTGCACGGTCTCGAAGCGCTGCTGGTGCTGCAGATCTTCACTGAGCAGGTAGCGGCAGCCCTGCTGCTGGGCCGACGAGATGATCAGCGCATCCCAGTAGCTCAGGGCATAGCGGTCTTGCAGCGCCCAGGCGCCGTCGATCACGTAGGTGTCCAGGTGCGGCGGCTGCCACTGGCGCAGGTTGCGCACCTGGGCGCGCGCCTGCTGCACCGGCATCACGCTG
>JAFECV010000471.1 GCA_018241985.1 Pseudomonadota bacterium
CCTTCAGCATCGATGTAGATCTGCCGCTGTTTCACGGCGCCGGCGCGGGTATTCGCGCGGCAGCCGCGGCGCGCGACGAAGCGGCTGCAGCGGTGCAGGCGCGACAAGCGCAGATTCTCAACGCGCTGGACGCCGCCCGCGCCGACTATGCCGAACGCTACGCCGCCTGGCAGCGCATGCTTGACGTGGCCGCCGCTGCCCGCCAGACCGCGACGCGCGCCCGCGTACAGCGCCGTGCCGGGCAAATTGATCGCGGGCGCGAAACGATCGCCGAGGTGGCCGCCGCGCACGCCGAACTGGCCGCCGTCGATGCGCTGGGCGCCGCGCTGAATTCGCTCGGCCGGCTGGAAGACGTGTTGCAGCGCCCGCTGTGGCCGGCTTCCACGCTGGCACCACCTTCGACAGCGAGTCCGCTGCCGTCCTCCTCACTTAACGAGACTGCCTATGCGCACTGATTCCAGCTGGCACCGTGTCATTCTCGTCAGCGCCTGCACGGCGGCGCTGACGCTGCTGATGCCATCCCTGCATGCCACCACCGACAACAGCGGCAGCGTGACCCTGTCCACAGCCAGCGTCAACGCCAGTGGCATCGCCACCACGACATTGCAAGCAACGAAACAGACCGTCCAGGTGCAGGCCATCGCCAGCGTGCTGGATCCACAGCCACTGCTGGCGCTGGCGGCGCAGTTGCAAACCGCGCATGCCAATGCGATGGCCGCCGCGGTCGCCGCCGGCAGCGCTGATGCCGAGGCGAAGCGCTCGACGGCGCTCTATCACGATGGCGAAAATACCTCGCTGCAGCAGGTACAGGCCGCCGCCGCCGCGGCTGCACAGGCACGGGCGCAGCAGCGGATCGCACAAGCGCAGGAAGCGGCTGCGCGCAGCAGCGCACAAGCGCAATGGGGAGTGTCCCTGGCATCGCTGGCCGCGCGCGGGCCGTCGGCGCTGAAGGCCTATGCCGACGGTCACAGCGCGCTGCTGGCAGTGGCATTGCCGGCGGGATCACCGGCACCGACCGGCGACACGATCGAGTTGTCGCTGCCTGACCACAGCACGCTGGCAGCTCACCTGATCGGCGCCTCGCCGCGTGCCGATGCGGTGGTTCAGGGCGCGACCTTCTTCTACCGCGCCGACGGTGCGGGCCTGCGCACGGATCAACGGCTGACCACCACGGTGCCTCTGGGCGACGCCGCACAGGCCGGGGTGACGGTGCCGGCGGCGGCGGTGATCTGGTACGCCGGCCAGCCGTGGGCCTATGTCGAGACGACGGCCGGGCACTATCGGCGGCGCCCGTTGCGCGTGGATGCGCGCAACGCCAGCGGCTGGTTCGAGGCGAGCGGCTTTCGCGCCGGCGAGCAGGTGGTGGTGCGTGGCGGCGAGCTGCTGCTCTCGCAAGAGCTGTTGCCGCCACCGGGCGTGAAACCTGCTGGAGGCGATGGCGATGGCGATTGAGGTCTGCCTGACCCTGGCCGTTCGGCCCGCATCTCACCGCGCGAACACGCGGGTCTCGATCCATCGCGCGGTTTCCGCCCGCTACGCCACAGGCACTTGCTCATGTTGAATGCGATTGTCGGTTTTGCGGTGCGTCTGCGGGGGGTCATGATCGCGCTGGCGGTGCTTGCCACGGCCTATGGCGTGTTGGCGCTGGGCCACGCCCGGCTGGACGTGTTTCCGGAATTTGCGCCGCCGCAGGCGATCGTGCAGACCGAAGCGCCGGGTTTTGCGCCCAGCCAGGTCGAGACGCTGGTGACGCAGCCGCTGGAAAACGCGCTGGCCGGTGCTGGCGAGCTGACCAGCATGCGTTCCAAATCGCTGCAGGGTCTGTCGATGATCACCCTGACGTTTCGCACCGGCGCCGATCTGCAGCGCGTGCGCCAGACCATGAGCGAGCGGTTGCAGCGGGTGGCCAGCACGCTGCCCACCGGCGCGCGCACGCCGGTGCTGTTGCCGCTGTCGTCGTCGTCCGGCATCGTGCTGACGATCGGCGTGACCTCGAACAAGCTCGATGCGCTGCAGCTGCGCACGCTGGCCGATTGGACGCTCAAGCCGCAGCTGCTGGCGGTGCCCGGCGTGTCCGACATCAGCGTTTATGGCGGTGACCAGCGCCAGCTGCAGATCCAGGTGCACCCGCAGGCGTTGGCTCGCTACGGCCTGTCGATGCAGCAGGTGATGGCGGCGGCAAGTCGCGCCACCGGTCAGGCCGGCGGCGGCTTCGTTGAGAACGCCAGCCAGCGCATCGTGCTGGCGCCTACCGGCCTGGCCGCCACGCCGGCACAGATCGCCGAAGTGGTTTTGAAAGCCCACAACGGCGCGGTGCTGCGGCTGGGCGACGTCGCCACGGTGAGCAACGCTGCGGCGCCGGCCGCGGGTGCGGCTTCCATCATGGGCAAGCCCGGCGTGATGCT
>JAFECV010000472.1 GCA_018241985.1 Pseudomonadota bacterium
CATGTCCTGGGGGGCAGGTGACGATGCCTAGCCTAAACACCCCAGCGTCGCCGCCCTCTACCGCCGGTTTGGGCGAAATCTGGCCAGGCAATGCCCCTGGTGACATCACATTGAATGTCGCCTTCGCAGTGATCATCTCCATGACTTCTTTCGGAACCCCGAGACGTTCCTGAATGCGCGCCTTGGTAGATACGAGGTCCTTGAACCGAGCTATGCGGCTCTTCATTTGAGCTTGGGTAGGAGTGTGACGCTTCATGGTTATCTTTACTCTCAGGTTTCGGATTTGGCTTCAAGAAAGGAGGCAGCAGCTATCGCCGCCTGCTCAAGGGCTTGCTGAGCGGGGCGCAGCCTAGCCGCGTGCATTAGAAACGCGTGAGGCAGCCCGGGAAATCGATTTACGCTATGGGGCACGTCAGCCTGAGCCAAGTGCTGCGCCAACTCCTCCGAGTCGTGCAAGAGCAGATCTTCCGTTCCGCAACCTATCCAGATGGGTGGCAGTCCGCGCATATTCCGTCGAACAGGGATGGCGCTTAGGACTGTTTGATGATCGGCCTCTCCCAGATAGCTGCGCCATACCCACTGGGAGTACGGTCGCGAGCCGGCTTTGGGGCCACCGGCATTGGGGTAGAACAACACAAGTCCCGTCGGCAGCAGATCGTTTGCATCCCGAAGGGTCTGCGACACTGAAAGGGCGAGTGTCGCGCCGGCGGACTCTCCAAAGAGAACATACCGCGCTGGACCCACTCCAACCACAGTGCCACGAGCAATCAGCCAGCGAATGACACAGAGAACCTCTTGTTGCTGAACCGGGTAGCAGTATTCCGGCGTGCGTCGGTAGTCGACGGCACACACGACGGCACGTGTCAGGTTTGCCAAAGAATGAATCGTGCACAGATGAGAGTCGATCGACCCCGACCAGAACCCTGCACCGCGTAAGAAGATGATGCAAGCCGCTGGTGCATCAGAACTACCGTGGACCAGTCGAATGGGAATTGAGCCGCAGGCGCCTTCGACTAGGAAATCCTGGGAGTTGTGCACGGCCGTGGGGTGTGCGTTCAGGGACTGGAAGTAGAGAGCTTGCTTACGCCGGGCTTCGTCGATCGGTTGGACCAGCGGGTCACCCGGCGCGAGGCCCGATAAAGCCTGATGGGCTTGTGCCTCCAAGTAGGTGTCGAATAGATGCAGGTACTGGGTGGCCACACGCATATTGGAGCGCAACCGGGTATGGCGCTGCCATAGCAAATGGCTGATCTCTCAACTCACCATAAATGAATAACCAAGATCTCCGGCTGCTGCGCTCCTTCATCGTGCTGATGACGGAGCGCAGCGTCACGCGCGCCGCCGACCAACTCGGTATTGGGCAACCTGCGCTCAGCCAGACCCTTGGAAAGCTTCGCGCACTCTTTAAGGACCCTCTTCTGGTACGCACGCGTGCTGGCATGGTCCCCACTGATCGGGCACGCGAATTGGAGCAATCCGCCCGGCTCGTCCTGGCGGAGTACGAGCGAATGGTGGCTCCGACCGAGCGCTTCGATCCAACCACGTCACGGCGGCGTTTCGTCATCAGCGTTCCCGAGTACGCTGAGCATGTGCTGATGCCGCCCCTGCTGTACCGTCTTCGGTGCGAATCGCCAAGTGTTCGCGTCGAGGCTCGTTCCCCACAGCCTAAGCAAGCGGTCGAATACCTTGAATCGGGGAGATGGGACTTGCGAATTGCCTGGCTTTTGACGCCAACGCAGTCGCTACGATCGATGCCTCTGTTCCAAGATCAAATCGTCTGTCTTGCGAGCCAAACGCATCCCGAGGTAAAGGGGCGATTGACATTGGACGAATTTCTGAAATGGCCTCATGTTCGACCTGTCGGCACCGGCAGGCCCACGACCGCGGTGGTTCTTGACGACGCGGTAGCGCGTGTAGGGTGCAGCTTCGAACGCCCTTTTCTCGTGCAGAACTTCCTGACCATTCCTTCCATCGTTTCGCGGACCGACATGCTCGCTACCATGCCGCGCACGCTAGCCGCTGTCTTTGCGGCTCACCATTCGTTGCAGCTTCTCGATATTCCACTGCGGTTGCCCCGTATCCGTTACGCAGCTTATTGGCATGAACGGAGCCACATGGACTTGGGGCATAGATGGTTACGGTCGAAGCTTATGGAGGTGGCCCATGAGTTGACCATCGGTAAGCGGTTGGGCAACACAGGTTGACGTGCGCGGGACTGACATGTAGCGGGATCAGTTGGCTGGTGCTCAACGATGCGGCGAGAGCTCGCCGACGGTTCAACCTACTTAAGCTCGTGCGCAATGCTCCGACCACCGGTCAGTGGCCGGCGTGCACACCGGCACTGTCGGTTATCGGATCGCAGGCCGCGAGCGGCAGCCGCAGCCGCGCGGCCAGGCCGCAGCCGC
>JAFECV010000473.1 GCA_018241985.1 Pseudomonadota bacterium
CCCAGATGCCGATCGCTCGACTCCGACTGCTTGCCGGAAAGGAGCGATTGATGGTCGCAAGCGTCAACGCCACCATGGCGGCACCGCCCACTCCCTGGACAACCCGCGCCAGGATCAACGCAAAACTGTCGGGCGCCAAGGCACAAGCCGTCGAGCCGGCGCCAAACAGCAGCAACCCGCCAATAACAATGGCACGATCGCCGAACCGATCTCCGAGGGCACCCGCAAGTGGTACGAACGCGGCAAGGCTTAGCGCGTAACCGCTGATGACCCACTCGAGTTGGGTGGGGCTTAGCGCGAGATCGTGCTGGATCGTCGGCAGAGCGACGTTCAGGATCGTAACGTCGAGCTGAATCATGAAGGCCGCGAGGCACATCGCGAAGAGCACGAGTCGTCGACGACTGGCTTGGCCAGTGCCTGCGCAGTCGATCCCGTCGCAGGAAAGCGGCTTTGGGGTGGCGTCCAAGGAACTGTTCATCGAAACTCCATGTCACATCCAAGGGGTAAGAGGCGTCATGGTCATGACGCGTGTGCTACCCAGGATGTGACCGATGACCTCGACGCAATTGCTGACAGACCGCCTGCAGACCAGCCGATCACGGCTGAAATCGCTCGCTTACGGCATGTTGGGCAGCGCTGCGGATGCCGAAGATGCACTGCAGGACGCCTGGATCCGAGTCAGGCAATTCGATCCGGACCAGCAGGAAGAAATTGAAAACGCCGAAGGATGGTTGACTACTGTCGTTGCCCGGATCTGCATGGACAAACTACGTGCGCGGAAGGCGCGGCACGAAGATGCTGCAAGACCGACTGTTCCCGACATGCTTGTCGACGCGACGGATGACTCGGATCCGGAAAAGGAAGTGCAGCTCGCAGAGGAAGTAGGGCTTGCCCTTCAGGTCGTGCTCGAAACCCTGCCGCCTCCTGAACGCGTTGCCTTCGTGTTGCACGATCTTTTCGATCGTTCCTATTCCGAAATCGCCGCACTTCTGGATTGCAGCCTCGATGCAGCGCGGCAACTTGCCAGCCGCGGACGCCGCCGTACCCGGAGCGGCAGACGGGGCTGCAACGACTGCGACCCCGTGGCCGAGCGGCAAATCGTCAACGCGTTCTTCGCGGCGTCGCAAAGTGGAGACCTTGCCGAGCTTCTGAGGATCCTGCATCCGGATGTCGTGTTCCGTGCAGACGGCGGTGCGACCCGCCCGGCGGCCACGGCCGTCATTCACGGCGCGCGGGAGGTCGCGAACCGGGCGGAGACCTTCGCTGTTGCTGGCGCAACGCTTCAACCGGTCCAAGTCAACGGATCGGCGGGAGTCATCGTGCAAGTTGGGAAGCGTCCGGTCGCGATCATGGCTTTCAGCGTCTTCGCCGGTCAGATCAGCGAGATCTACTGCTTGCTTGATACAGACCGCATTCCGCAATTGCTCCAACCCACTTGACCCCCCCAAGCGCACGGGCTCCAGCGGGGGGAAAACTTCACTGCTGCCGCCGACCTTGAATCGAAAGGCAAACGTCATGGCACCAAACGAGCTTCGAAGCATACTGCTTCGATACTTCGACCTCCTGTATGGCGAGCAGCTCGAAACCTTGTTGGATTTGTTTGCCGACGAAGTGGATTGGCTTATCGTCCCGACGGCAACCGAAATACGCGGCAAAGCGCAATTGCGCGAACTTGCTGCGAATCATTGGCGCGCGTCGCCGAACCGCGTAAAGAAGCTGGTCAATCTGTTCGCAAGCGAAGAGTACGCTTGTCTGGAGTACATCAGCGCGGGCACGGTTACCGCGGATGCGGATTTCGTGACGACGAAGATCGAGGCGACCGGTCGGCGGTACGAGCTTTCGTGCTGCTTCGTATTTCACTTCCGGCCCGACGGAAAGATCGACCAGGTTCGCGAGTACTTCGACTTGCAAACGGTGCAGCACCAAGTGGGCGGGCAAGGCAACAACCCTTGAATCCAGGCTCCTGATTCGGTGCGCGTCTTGTGCGCCGTTTCGACGGATGGGCTTCGAAACAACGGCATCCATCTCGTCCAGATCTATTCATCAAGAAGCCAGTTGATCATCTGGCACCTGGCATGTCAGCGCGGGATCGTCACGCGCCGCCGCGCTGGCGCAGCGCCTCGTACAGGCAGACGCCGGCGGCCACCGAAACGTTCAGGCTTTCCACCGCGCCGCGCATCGGGATGTGGACCAGTGCGTCGCAGGTCTTGCGCGTGAGCTGGCGCAGCCCCGGCCCCTCCGCGCCGAGCACCAGCGCGACCGGCCCCGCCAGGTCGGCCTGGTAGATCGACCGGGGCGCATCGTCGCTCGCGCCGATGCAGCGGATGCCGCGTTCCTTCAATTCCGTCAGCGTGCGCGCGAGGTTGGTGACCATGAAGTACGGCACCGTCTCGGCCGC
>JAFECV010000474.1 GCA_018241985.1 Pseudomonadota bacterium
CGACCTCACCGACAGGCGAACGGTCGCACAAATTGTCGATGGAAGAAGCCACGCCGCCGAGGAAATCCTGCAGGCCCGGCCCCTCAGGGGACTGGCTGGCAAACACGAAGCCGCGATAGCTGTCCACCCGCGCCAGGCGGCGCATCGAAAAATCGGGGTGTTTCGGGTCATAGCAGGTGTCCGCCAGGCCCCGCCTCATCGGCGCCGAGAGGTGCGAGCCGTCGAGCCTGTAGGTCCAGGCGTGGTAGGGGCAGCGGAAGAACTGGCCGGCACAGCCGTCTCCTTCGGCAACCACCTTGGCCCCCTTGTGCGGACAGCGGTTGTACAGCACGTGCACCTTGCCGTCGGCAGCGCGCACCATGATCACGTCCTGATCACCCAGCCGCGTGGTGTGGTAGTCGCCCGCCTTGGGCACCTGGCTTTCGTGGCCCACGTAGATCCAGGCCTTGCCGTAGATGCGTTGCATCTCCAGATCGAAGAGGGCGGGGTCGGTATAGACGCTCTTGTGCACGCTGTCGGGGCGCACGAGGCTTGCCAATGTCTCGGATGAAATCACCATGTCGGTCGTCTCCTGTGCAGTGCGCGCAAGGCACCGGGCGGTGTCATGGCACAGGACCGAATCTATGCAGTCGACGGCCGCGCGACTATCCGCGGCTGGCAGGGCCTGTCCGCAACTGGCAGGGCTCGGGTTTTCCCGACGATTGGCCGAAAACGGACAAGGGCTCTCGGCTGCCGGCCATTTGCGGATATCGAAACGCCCGCGTTTTTCCAAGAATCAGGCAGCGCGCATCCTGCGCCCGCGATCGCCAAAACGACAAGGAGACTTCATGCATTCACGCTTCTCGACGCTGGCCGCCGTGCTGCTGGCCGCTACCCTCGGGCCGCTGAGTCTGATGCCGGCCCAGGCCGCCGACTCGATCAAGGTCGGCTTTCTGACCACGCTCTCCGGTCCCGGCGGCGCCCTGGGCACCGACGCACGTGACGGCTTCAAACTGGCGCTGACTCACCTGGGCGAAAAGCTCGGTGGCGTGCCTGTGACGTTGACCGTGGCGGACGATCACCAGGACGCCCAGACCGGCCAGCAAGACACCGACCGCCTGCTCAAACGCGACAAGGTCAACGTGATGACCGGCGTGATTTTTTCCAACGTGCTGCTGCCCATCCTGCCCGAGGTACTCAAGAGCAAGACCTTCTATCTCTCGATCAACACCGGCCCGAAGGACTACGCGGGCGCGAAGTGCGATCCATACTTCTTTGCCACCGCCTGGGAAAACGAAGACATTCCCTCCGCGATGGGCAAGTTCGCCACCGACAAGGGCTACAAGCGGGTGGCCCTGATCGCCCCCAACTACCCGGGCGGGCGCGAGTCGCTGGACGGCTTCAAGCGCATGTACAAGGGCGAGCTGGTCCAGGAGACCTACACCAAGATGGGGCAACTCGATTACGCTGCCGAGTTGGCCGCGATTCGCAGTGCCAAGCCCGATGCGGTGTTCTTCTTTCTGCCCGGCGGCATGGGCGTGAATTTCATCAAGCAGTTCCGCGCCGCAGGCCTGGGCAAGGACATGGCCTTGCTCACGCCTGGATTTTCGGCCGACGAGGACACCATCAAGGCCGTCGGCGACGCTCTGATCGGCACCTTCAACGCCTCGGAATGGGCCGCCGACCTGGACAATGCGCCGAACAAGCGCTTCGTCGCCGATTTCACCAAGACCTACGGACGCACCCCGACGATGTATGCCGCGCAAGCGTATGACGCAGCACTGCTGCTGGACAGCGCGGTGGGCAAGGTCAAAGGCAAGATCGAAGACACCGAGGCCTTCCGCAGCGCGCTCAAGGCCGCCGATTTCAAGTCGGTGCGCGGCGCCTTCCGCTTCAACACCAACCAGTATCCGATCCAGGACATCTACATGCGCGAGGTCTACCGCGACTCGGCGGGCAAGGTGACCAACCGCACGGTGGGCAAGGTGCTGAGCAACCATGCGGACCCGTTTGCCGGCAGTTGCAAGATGCAGTAGCGCGGCAGACACGAGAGCGCGCGCACGGGCTTCTTCCGCACGCCACCACACCGACCCGCCACGGACCGCATCCGGTGGCGGGTCGGTCCGATTCCGGTTAGATTGCCGGAGTTGCCCCTTCAAACGCTGGGGCCATTCCGGAGAGCCACGAGATGCAAGCCGCCGCCAATCTGGATCTGTCCAAGATCTACAGCAGCCCCGTGTTTCGTTCGCGCTCCAGCGTTGATTCGCACCGCGAGCTGTGCGCCGCACTCACCGACCACCGTTTGCACTGGGGCCGCGGCGAAGTGGCCACTACGCTCTACCGGCGCGAACTGACCCACATCAGCCTACATATCCTGGCCTATGGCGCCGAAGTGGAGGTGACTCCCGATCCCT
>JAFECV010000475.1 GCA_018241985.1 Pseudomonadota bacterium
GGCAGCTAGTCCGAACTTTGAGGCCCCGACCCAGCCGTAACCCAGCATTGATGCGGGTTACGGCGCTTTTTTGGCTCAGGGGTGTAGCCATGTAAAAGTCAAATTATAGCCTTGTAATTGGCGATTCTTTGTCTATAAAAAAAGCCATGTATATCGAGTCTGTTCCCAACCGCGGCTCTCCCCCGGCCATCCTTCTGCGCGAGTCCTATCGCGAAGGCGGCCGAGTCCGCAAACGCACCCTGGCGAATCTCTCGTGCTTGTCGGCCGAGGTGGTCGAGGGCTTGAAGGTGCTGCTGCGCGGCGGCGTGGCCGTCTCCAGTGCAGCCGAGGCCTTCACCGTCGAACGCAGCTTGCCCCACGGTCACGTGGCGGCAGTGCTGGGCAGCGCCCGCAGTGCCGGGGCGATGGCGTGGTTCGACGCAGCACCCAAGCACCTTCGGCCGGTGTTGCTGGCGATGCTGGTCGCACGCGTGCTCTCGCCGGCGTCCAAGCTGGCCACGCACCGGCTGCTGCACGACGATACCGCCAACTCGTCGCTGGGGCGCGTGCTCGGGGTCGGCCAGTGCAGTGCCGACGACCTGTACGCGGCCCTCGATTGGCTGCATGAGGCCCAGCCGATGATCGAGCGCCGTCTGGCGCACCAACACCTCGTGGGTTCGACCCTGGTGCTCTACGACCTGACCTCGACCTGGCTGACCGGGCGCTGTTGCGAACTGGCCGCGCGCGGTCATTCGCGCGACGGCAAGCGCGATGATCCGCAGATCGTCTTCGGCCTGATCTGCACCGGCGAAGGCTGCCCGATCGCGGTCGAGGTGTTCCCCGGCAACACCGCCGATCCGGCCACCGTGGCCGCGCAGGTGGAGAAGCTGCGCACGCGCTTCGGCATCGAGCACATCGTCTGGGCGGGTGACCGCGGCATGCTCACCTCGGCGCGCATCGAGCAGGTGCTCAAGCCCCAGGGCATGGATTGGGTGAGCAGCCTGCGCAGCCCCCAGATCGCGCAGTTGGCGGCCGAGCACGGGCCGTTCCAGCCTTCGTTGTTCGACGAGAGAAATCTCCTCGAACTGACCAGCGAGCACTTCCCCGGCGAGCGTCTGGTGGTGTGCCGCAACCCGCTGCTGGCCGAGGAGCGCTTACGCAAGCGCGGTGAATTGCTCGCCGCCACCGAGGCCGACCTGGCCACGATTGCCGCGGCCACACAGCGCGCGCGCCGCCCGCTGCGCGGCGAGCAGGCGATCGCCTTGCGCGTGGGCCGCGTGATCGAGCACTTCCACATGGCCAAGCACTTGGAACTCACCATCACCGCCTCGTCGCTCACCTGGCAGCGACGCCACGAGGCTATCGCGCAGGAGGCCGCCCTCGATGGGCTGTATGTGATCCGCACCAGCGTGCCGGCCGAGCAGCTCGATGCGGCCGCGGCCGTGGCCGCCTACAAGAGCTTGTCGCACGTGGAGCGCGCGTTCCGCTCGATCAAGACGGTCGACCTGCAGGTGCGCCCGGTCTTTCACTACAACACCGAGCGCGTGCGCGCGCATGTCTTCCTGTGCATGCTGGCCTACTACGTCGAGTGGCATATGCGGACGCGCTTGAAGCCGATGCTGTTCGACGACGAGTTCCTCGAGCAGGCCAGCGCCAGCCGCCCCTCGCCGGTGGCCAAGGCGGTTCGCTCCGAGCACGCCAAGGCCAAGGACGCGAGCCGGCTCGCCGAGGACGGGCTGCCGCTGCATAGCTTCAGGACGCTGCTGCAAGACCTCGGTACGCTGACCTATAACGTCACTCACACACACCTTAACCCCGAGGCCAAGATCCTCATCACCACGCGGCCCACGCCGCTCCAGGCCAAGGCATTCAAACTGCTCGACCTGAACCCTGCTTGTACCCAGTAGCCGCACCTGCGCTGGAGCAAAACTTCAGGCAGAGTAAGGACTTGCGTTCAGGGGGCGGTCAAAGTTCGGGCTAGAACGCCGCGTCGATGTCCCGCGCCGAACGCAGGACGCGCACGATATCTATCCCGTCATCGAGCGGCAGATAGAAGATCAGGTAGCGACCAAAGGAAAAGCTACGCAAGCCTGCCATCAACTCATCACGAGAGCGGCCCAATCTCGGCTGCGTAGCCAAGGTCTCAAGCTTCCTGTCCAGACGATCGACCCACGCGTTGGCCTCAGCCACGCTGTCTTCGGCGATGTAGTCCCAGATCTGGCCGATATCGTTGGCGGCCAGTGGCCGTCGGACGATCCGTGGCACTATTTTTCGGCCGTGCCGGTATTGCCCTGACGCCGCGCAAGCCCTTCGCGCTTGACCTCTTCAGGATCCCAGGTGGCCGGCATCCCGCTTTCGAGGCCGTCGCGGATGTCCCGGCGCAATTCCTCCAGCCGTGCGGCCTTGACGCG
>JAFECV010000476.1 GCA_018241985.1 Pseudomonadota bacterium
CGCCGCGGCGCCGGTACGGTCAAAAAAATCCACGCGGTTGTCGAAACCGACTGAACTGGCTCGACATTGTCATGATGGCGCATGGTGCGCGATCATGATCTTCAAGGAGCTTGCCATGGAATACATGCTGTTGATCTACGCCGACCCGGCCGGGCTTGCGGCGCTGCGCGAGGCCGAGCGATCGACCGCGCTGGCCGCCTACGGCGCCTACTCCGAGGCGTTGCAGCAGGCCGGCGTGCTGCGCGCCGGCAACCGGCTGCGGCCGGCCGACACTGCGACGACGGTCAAGGTGCGCGACGGTCGCACCGAGGTGCTGAACGGCCCGTTCATCGAGACGCGCGAGCAGCTCGGCGGCTACTACCTGATCGACGTGCCCGATCTGGATGCCGCGCTGTCCTGGGCTGCGCGTTGCCCCGGGGCCGGCCACGGCGCGGTCGAGGTGCGGCCGATCTGGGCGATGGGGGCGGCCTGAGCGGCGTCGAAGCGGACGCCGCCGCACACGCGCACGCCGAAGGCGCCGCGCGGCGCAGCTACGGCAAGCTGGTGGCGGTGCTCGCGGCGCGCACGCGCGACCTCGCCGGCGCCGAGGATGCGCTCGCCGACGCCTTTGCCGCCGCGCTGGTCGAATGGCCGGCGCGCGGTGTGCCGGCGAATGCGGAGGCGTGGCTGTTGACGGTCGCGCGCCGGCGTCTGGTGGACGCGTGGCGTAGGCAGCGGCAGGGCGAGCAGGCGAGCGCGCATCTGGCGCTGCTCGACCAGCTGGCCGAACCGCAGGCGAGCGGTGGGCTGCCCGACCGCCGGCTCGAACTGCTGTTCGCTTGCGCGCATCCGGCGATCGACCACGGCGTGCGCGCGCCGCTGATGCTGCAGACGGTGCTCGGCTTCGATGCGGCGACGATTGCTTCCGCGTTCCTGATCGCACCCGCCGCGATGGGGCAGCGGCTGGTGCGGGCGAAGGCCCGCATCCTGCAGGCCGGCATCGGGCTCGAGCTGCCGGTGCGCGCGCAGTTGCCGGAGCGGCTCGATGCGGTGCTGGAGGCGATCTACGCCGCCTACGCCGAGGGCTGGGTCGACGCCGAGGGCGCGGACCCGCGGCGCCGCAACCTGGCCGACGAAGCAATCTGGCTCGGGCGGCTGATCGTCGCGTTGCTGCCGCAGGAGCCCGAGGCGCTCGGACTGCTCGCGCTGATGCTGCACGCCCATGCGCGCCGCGCCGCGCGGCGCGACGCCGCGGGCGACTACGTGCCGCTGGACCAGCAGGACACCGCGCTGTGGGATCGCGCCCTGATCGCCGAGGCCGAGGAGCTGCTCCGCCGCGCCGGCGGATTCGGCCGTGCCGGCAGGTTCCAGCTCGAAGCGGCGGTCCAGTCCGCGCATTGCGCGCGCCGCCACGGCGGCCGTGCCGACTGGGGCGCGATCGTGACGCTGTACGACGCGCTGCACGCGCTCACCGGCTCGCCGGTGGCCGCGCTGAATCGCGCGGTGGCGCTGGCCGAGCAGGGCGGCCCGGCTTGCGCGCTGGCCGCGCTCGACGAGCTCGCAGGCGACGCGCGGCTGGCCGACTACCAGCCGTACTGGGCGGCGCGCGCCGACCTGCTGGGGCGTACCGGAGACCGCGCTGCGGCGGTTGCGGCCTATGCGCGGGCGATCGGTCTTGAGAGCGATCCGGCGGTGCGGCGCTTCCTACAGCGGCGCTGCGCTGTGTTGGTGGCGACTCCGGCTCAGGCCGGCACCACGGGCAGCGAACCGCGCCGTCAGGCCGGCGCGAACGCGAGCCGCAGGTAGATCGGCGCGTAGGCCTCGGCCTGCGTGACCTCGATCAGCGCTTCCTTGGCCAGTTCCAGGATGGCGATGAAGGTGACCACCAGCACCGGCGCGCCCTGGGCCGGGTCGAACAGGTTCTCGAACTCGACGAAGCGGCGGCCCTGCAGCCGGCGCAGCACGAGGCTCATGTGCTCGCGCACCGACAGTTCCTCGCGGCTGATCCGGTGGCGCTGCACCAGCCGCGCGCGCTTCATGATGTCCTGCCAGGCCTCCTGCAGGTCGACCACGTTGACGTCGGGAAAGCGGGGCTTCAGGGCCTGCTCGATGTAGACCTCGGCCTTCAGGAAGTCGCGCCCGAACTGCGGCAGTTCGTTGAGCTGCGCCGCCGCGAGCTTGATGCGCTCGTACTCGAGCAGCCGGCGCACCAGTTCGGCGCGCGGGTCTTCGGGCTCCTCGCCCTGCGCGAGCTTCTTCGGCGGCAGCAGCATGCGCGACTTGATCTCGATCAGCATCGCCGCCATCAGCAGGTATTCGGCCGCCAGTTCCAGGTTGCGGCCGCGGATTTCGTCGACATACGCCAAGTACTGCCGCGTCAGCGCGGCCATCGGGATGTCGAGGATGTT
>JAFECV010000477.1 GCA_018241985.1 Pseudomonadota bacterium
CACGAACGCCACCAGCAGCACACCCACGAGCGGCAGGCCGGTGAGGGCGCCGCTGCCCGGGGTGACCCCCATCCCTTCCAACGCCGCCAGGCCGACGAAGCTGCCGACCATGAAGACATTGAAGTGGGCGAAGTTGATGAGTTCCAGGATGCCGTAGACGAGCGTGAAGCCCAGCGCCAGCAGCGCGTACATCGCGCCCAGGCTCGTCCCGTTGATCACCTGCTGCAGGTAGACGTCCGCGTTTGTCATGTCGCCGTTCCCTGACCGATCAGATCACGCGGTCAGGATTGCGGCGCCACGCCGATGTACTTGAAGTTGCAGTTGACGTCGTCCAGCGTGCAGGCCTTGTCCTGATGCGCCTGGAAGACCGAGATCACCTTGTCCTTGATGTCGCCGTTCTCGTCGAACCCGACGTCGCCCTGCAGCGTCTTGAACGTGCCGTTGTGGATCGCGTCGCGCACGTTGTCGCGGGTGATCGGCTTGCCGGCTTCCTTCAGCTTCGCCACGGTGTCGATCACGACGAGCGTCGCGTCGTAGGCGGTCACGGTGTAGTCGTCCGGCGCCATGTTGTACTTGGCCTTGTACTTGGCGATCCAGTCCTTCAGCGCGGCGTCGTCCACCACGTGGGGGGAGGCCTGCGTGCCGTACCAGCCTTCGGCGGCCGGGTAGCCGGCGGCGGTGAACATTTCCGAGCCGATGATGCCGTCGCCGCCGCCCTTGACCACTTTCGGGATGCTGTCATAGGCCTGCTTGACGACCTTCACGCCGGCCTGCAGCACGCCGCCGTAGAACAGCGCGTCCGGGTTCAGCGACTTGATCTTGGTGAACACGGCCGAGTAGTCCGCGGCCTTCGGGTCCAGCTTGTCGTGGCCGAGCAGCTTGATGCCCTTCTTGACGGCCTGGTCCTCGAACGCCTTGGCGATGCCTTCGCCGTACGCGCCGCTGTCGTCCAGCACGTAGAGCGTCTTCACCTTCAGAACGTCGGCGAAGTAGTTGGCGAGATACGGGCCCTGGTAGGCGTCGGTCGCGACGGTGCGGAAGAACACGGGCTTGCCGGCGGGGCGGTACTGCGCCGCGTTCATCGGGTCGGTCATCGCCGGGTTGGTGGCGCTTTCCGTGATCATCGGCAGGTTGCCCCAGCTCGCGATCGGGATCATCGCCTTCGCGGCACCCGACATCTGCGGCCCGACCTCGGCGATCACCGACTTGTCGGCGACGAACTTGCGGGCGTTGATCGCCGCCTGCGCGGGGTCGTACTGGCCGGCGGTGGCGGTGCCGTCATCGAGCACCCAGGCCTCGAACTTGACGCCCTTCACCTTCTTGGACGCATTGGCCTCCTCGATCGCCATCTTGGCGCCGTTGCTGACGAGCAGGGCCGAGTGGGCGTCGCCGCCGGTCAGCGAGGCGTCGATCCCGATCTTCACCACCTGATCGGCGCGCGCGGGCTGTGCGAAGGCGAAGCCGGCGGCCACGGCGAGCGCCGAGGCGACCATCAGCGTGGAACGACGGTGCAGCATGAACTCGCTCTCCTCCTGGAACATGCGTGGCCGGCAACCAGCCACATGGCGGTGACAATGCAGATGACATGATCAGGTGGCAAGCCTGCCTCCCACGGGACGCATTGGACTTTTTCGGCGCGGATGCCCCCGGTGCCGGCGTGAGCAGCGGCGTGCTAGACGGCGCGGATGCCCCCGACCCCTCCCTTGATCTTGCTCCAGAACATCCGCCTCACGCTGGGCGGCGCGCCGCTGCTGGATGGCGCGGAGCTGTCGGTCTCCCCCGGCGAGCGATTGTGCCTGGTGGGGCGCAACGGCTCCGGCAAATCGACGCTGCTGAAGATCGCGGCCGGGCTCGTCGCGGCCGATGGCGGCACGCGCTTCCTGCAACCCGGCGCGACGGTGCGCTATCTGCCGCAGGAGCCTGATCTCTCAGGGTTTCCGACCGTGCTCGCCTATGTCGAGTCGGGGCTCGCGCCGGGCGACGACGTGTTCCGCGCGCGTTACCTTTTGGAACAACTCGGCATGACGGGCGAGGAGGCGCCGGCGCATCTCTCCGGCGGGGAGACGCGGCGGGCGGCGCTCGCGCATGTGCTGGCGCCGAGCCCGGACATCCTGCTGCTGGACGAGCCGACCAACCACCTCGACCTGCCGGCGATCGCGTGGCTGGAGGAGGAACTGGCGTCGCTGCGCTCGGCGCAGGTGCTGATCAGCCATGACCGGCGGCTGCTCGAACGGCTCTCGCGGTCGATCGTGTGGCTGGATCGGGGGACGACGCGGCGGCTCGATCGGGGCTTCACGCATTTCGAGGCGTGGCGGGACGAGGTGCTCGAACAGGAGGAGCGCGACCGGCACAAGCTCGGCCGCAAGATCGCG
>JAFECV010000478.1 GCA_018241985.1 Pseudomonadota bacterium
AGGATCAGCCCGGCCTCGGCCACATCGCTGACCTGGTTGCTGACCGCGCCCGAGCCCACGCCCTCGAGCAGCGCCGCGACGCTCGATGCATGGCACAGCCGCGTGCAATGGTCGACGTTGTTGCTGCGAAAGCCGGTGCGCACCAGCTTCTGGAACAGATAGGCTTCCTCGTTGCTGCCCTTGGCCGAGCCGAAACCGGCCAGCGCCTTGGCGCCATGCGTATCGCGCAGCCGCGCGAGCCCGCCGGCGGCCAAGCTGAGCGCCTCGTCCCAATCCGCCTCGCGGAACACGCCGCGCCAGTCGCGGCCCTGCCGGTTCAGCGCCGCAACGTCTTTGGCCACGCCCGAGAGCCGCACCAGCGGCTTCGTGAGCCGCTGCGGATGGTGCGCATAGTCGAAGCCGAAGCGCCCCTTCACGCACAGGCGCCCGTGGTTCGCCGGGCCGTCGCGGCCGTCGACGCTGACGATGCAGTTGCCGCGCACGTTGTAGGTCAGCAGGCACCCGACGCCGCAGAACGGACAGACCGAGTCGACTCTTCTGTCCACCGCCTGCGAGCCGATCAGCGTCTTCGCGCTCAGGGCCCCGGTCGGGCAGGCCTGCACGCATTCGCCGCAGGCGACGCAGCTGCTGGCGCCCATCGGGTCGCCCAGGTCGAACACGATGCGGCTGTGCGCGCCGCGCCCGGCGTAGCCGATCACGTCGTTGACCTGCGCCTCGCGGCAGGCGCGCACGCAGCGCGTGCACTGGATGCAGGCGTCGAGGTTCACCGCCATGGCCGGATGCGACAGGTCCGCCGCCGGCTCCTCGCGCTGGAGCAGCCGCAGCCCGGGCCGCGCCTGCACCCCGAGCCGCGCGGCCCAGTCGCTGAGCTCGCCATGCTGGCCAACTCCGTTCCCGCTCCCGCTGCCGCCCACCTTCTCTCCCACCGTAGGAGGGTTGGAGTGGGAGCCGCCGGCGTTCGCCGAATCGCCGTCGTTCCACTTGTAGCCGGCATCCGGCACATCGGCCAGCAGCAGCTCCAGCACCATCTGCTGGCTCTTGCGCGCGCGCTCGCTCGCCGTCTGCACCTTCATGCCGGCGGTCACATGGCGGCAGCAGCTCGGGGCGAGCGTGCGCTCGCCGTCGATCTCGACCACGCAGGCACGGCAGTTGCCGACTGCACGCAGGCTCTCGGTGTAGCAAAGGCGCGGGATCGGGACGCCGTGGCGCTCGGCCGCCTGCAGGATGGTCTCGCCACGCTCGGCGGTCACGCTGCGGCCGTCGAGCACGAACTCGACGCCGGCACCCGGTGCGGCGGTTGCGCTCATTTCGTTCTCACTATTTCTTGAGGAAAGTACTTCTGCACGCAGCGGATCGGGTTCGGCGCCGCCTGGCCGAGACCGCAGATCGACGCATCCGCCATCACCTGGCCCAGATCGGTGAGCAGCGGCTGGTCCCACACCGGCGCGCGCATCAGCGCCGCGGCCTTCGCGGTGCCGACGCGGCACGGCGTGCACTGGCCACAGCTCTCGTCGGCGAAGAAGCGCATCATGGCCAGCGCCGCGTCGCGCGCGCTGTCGTGCTGGCCGAGCACGATCACCGCGGCCGAACCGATGAAGCAGCCGTACGGCTGCAGCGTGTCGAAGTCGAGCGGCAGATCGGCCAGGCGCGCCGGCAGGATGCCGCCCGACGCGCCGCCCGGCAGGTACGCATACAGCTGGTGGCCGTCCATCATGCCGCCGCAGTACTCGTCGATCAGCTGCTGCACCGTGATGCCGGCCGGCGCGAGCTTGACGCCCGGCTCCTTCACCCGGCCGCTCACGCTGAACGAGCGCAGCCCCTTGCGGCCGTTGCGGCCGTGCGAGGCGAACCACGCCGCGCCCTTCTCGACGATCTCGCGCACCCAGTACAGCGTTTCGAAGTTGTGCTCCAGCGTGGGCCGCCCGAACAGGCCGACCTCGGCGATGTACGGCGGACGCAGCCGCGGCTCGCCGCGCCGGCCTTCGATGCTCTCGAGCATCGCCGACTCCTCGCCGCAGATGTAGGCGCCGGCGCCGCGGCGCAGCTCGATGCGCGGCAGCGGATACGGCGGATCGGCCTGCAGCTTGGCGAGTTCGGCCTGCAGCAGCCGGCGCGCGTCGTGGTATTCGTCGCGCAGGTAGATGTAGCAGGCCTCGACGCCGACCACCTGCGCGGCGATCAGCATGCCTTCCAGGAACCGGTGCGGATCGCGCTCCAGATAGAAGCGGTCCTTGAAGGTGCCGGGCTCGCCCTCGTCGATGTTCACCGCGAACAGCCTCGGCGCCGGCTGTTGGCGCACGATGCGCCACTTGCGCCCGGCCGGAAACCCCGCGCCGCCCAGGCCGCGCAGGCCGGCATCCTCGAGCGTGGCG
>JAFECV010000479.1 GCA_018241985.1 Pseudomonadota bacterium
TCCATCGACCGCCGCGGAGCGGGCTTGGCCCGGCCGCTGGCGGTGCCCCCTTGCGAGGGGGTTGGCGAAGCGACACGAAGTGCGCGAAGACTGGGGGTGTTCCATCTCAGGCCCCGCCGCGCTTCTTCGCCGACACCGGCGGCCGCGCTCGTGCGCGCTTGACCTTGCCGCCCGGGGTCAACCGTTGGTTACCGAGCACGCGCAGCACTTTGACCTCGGGGCGCTGGCCGCCGCGCTTGCTGTATTTCAGCACCTTGACGTCCTTCGGCCCCGGCCTGCGGTCCTCGTCGACCGCGCGCTCCTTCAGGGGCTGCGGCCGCCACAGCACCAGCAGCTTGCCGATGTGCTGGATCGCCGCGGCGCCGAGCGCATCGGCCAGCTCGCCGAGCATCGCCTCGCGCGCGGCGCGGTCGTCCGACAGCACCCGAACCTTGATCAGGCCGTGCGCGTTCAGCGCTGCGTCGCACTCCCTGGTCACGCCGGAGGTCAGGCCGCCGGCGCCGACGATCACGACCGGGTCGAGGTGGTGCGCGGCAGCGCGATGGGCCTTGCGCTCGGCCGGGGTCAACTGGATCTGTGCCATCCCCGTATTATCGAGGCAGCATGAAAGTCCGGACCCAGAGCAGGAAGGTGAACAAGGCGTGGCTCAACGACCATGTCAACGATCCGTACGTGCGGCTGGCCCAGCGCGAAGGCTACCGCGCGCGCGCCGCCTACAAGCTCAAGGAGATCGACGAGGCGCTGCATCTGGTCCGGCCGGGGCAACTGGTGGTCGACCTGGGCAGCGCGCCGGGCGCCTGGAGCCAGTACCTGCGCCGCAAGCTGGGTGCGCCGGGCGCGACGGACAGCACGCAGCGCAGCGCGATCTTTGCGCTCGACCTGCTGCCGATGGAACCGGTCGACGGCGTCGCCTTTCTGCAGGGCGATTTCCGCGAACCGGCGGTGCTGCGTTCGCTGGAAGACGCGCTGGCCGGCCGGCGCGCCGACCTGGTCGTGTCCGACATGGCGCCGAACCTGTCCGGCATCGCCGCTGCCGACGCCGCGCGCGTCGCCGATGTGGTCGAACTCGCGGTGGCGTTCGCGCTGGCGCATCTGACGCCGCAGGGCGCGCTCGTCGCCAAGGTGTTCCACGGCAGCGGCTACAGCCAGCTGGTCGAGCTGTTCAAGCGCAGCTTCAAGGCGGTGCGGCCGCTCAAGCCCAAGGCGTCGCGCAACAAATCGTCAGAGACGTTTCTGATCGGAATCGGCCCGAAGGGTGCGCCGGCGAGCGTGGACATAGGTGGGTCCGACTGAAGTTCCCGACCGGCGGCTCGGTCAGGGTCGATCGTGAATCGCCCTGGGGTTGAACCCGGACGTCGGCACCTCCACCGCATAGCGGTCCAAGCCCTTGTTACATCTGGGGCTGCTGCAGCTCGGCGGCGTATTGCCACGTCTTGAAACGCCTAAAATCATCCGTAAATGAATAGCGTCGGGGCTTTGCATCCCGGCACCGTTCGTGATCCATCGCACCGGAGCCCAGCTTGAACAATCAGTGGTTCTCGAAACTCGCCATCTGGCTCGTGATCGCCATGGTGCTGTTCACGGTCTTCAAGCAGTTCGACACCCGTGCCGGCAGCAGCGCGGGCTCCATTCCCTATTCCGAGTTCCTGAACGACGTCCACACCAACCAGATCAAGAGCGCGACGATCCAGGAAGGCCAGAGCGGGCTCGACATCGTCGCGACGACCACCGATGACCGCAAGATCCGCACGAACGCGACCTATCTGGACCGCGGGCTGATCGGCGACCTGATCAACTACAACGTCAAGTTCGACGTCAAGCCGCGCGAGGAAGGTTCGCTGCTGATGACGCTGCTCGTCAGCTGGGGCCCGATGCTGCTGCTGATCGGGGTCTGGGTCTACTTCATGCGGCAGATGCAGGGCGGCGGCAAGGGCGGGGCCTTCAGCTTCGGCAAGAGCAAGGCCCGCATGATGGACGAGAACAACAATACCGTGACCTTCGCCGACGTCGCCGGCTGCGACGAGGCCAAGGAAGAGGTGCGCGAGGTCGTCGAATTCCTGAAGGACCCGCAGAAGTTCCAGAAGCTCGGCGGCCGCATTCCGCGCGGGCTGCTGCTGGTCGGCCCGCCGGGCACCGGCAAGACGCTGCTGGCCCGCGGCATCGCGGGCGAGGCCAAGGTGCCGTTCTTCTCGATCTCGGGCTCGGACTTCGTCGAGATGTTCGTCGGCGTCGGCGCGGCGCGCGTGCGCGACATGTTCGAGAACGCGAAGAAGAATGCGCCGTGCATCATCTTCATCGACGAAATCGACGCGGTCGGCCGCCAGCGCGGCGCGGGCCTCGGCGGCGGCAACGACGAGCGCGAGCAGACG
>JAFECV010000047.1 GCA_018241985.1 Pseudomonadota bacterium
TCCTTGGCAAGCTACGGAATCGAATGACATGAAGAAGATACTGATCCTCGGCGGCAGCGGTTTCATCGGGCGCCATCTGTGCGAAAAGCTCGCGCGCCTGCCATGCCGCGTCACGGTGCCGACGCGGCGCCGGCTGAACGCCCAGCACCTGTGGATGCTGCCGCGCATCGAGGTGTTCGAGGCCGACGTGCACGACGAGGCGGCGCTCGCCCGGCTCGTTGCCGGCCACGACGCGGTGGTGAACCTGGTCGCGATCCTGCACGGCAACCAGGCGGCGTTCGACAAGGTTCATGTCGAGCTGCCGGCGAAGCTCGCGCGCGCCTGCGCCGCGACCGGCGTGCGCCGCGTGGTCCATGTCAGCGCGCTCGGCGCGGACGCCGACGCGCCGTCGCTGTACCAGCGCAGCAAGGCGCGCGGCGAGCAGGTGCTGCGCGCCGCCGGCCTGGACCTGACCGTGCTGCGCCCGAGCGTGGTGTTCGGCCCGGAAGACCGGCTGCTCAACCTGTTCGCCGACCTGCAGCGCCGCCTGCCGGTGCTGCCGCTGGCCCATGCCGGCGCGCGGTTCCAGCCGGTCTGGGTCGAAGACGTGGCCGCCGCGATCAGCCGCTGCCTGCACGAGCGCGGCACCATCGCCTCGACCTACGAGGCCTGCGGGCCGCAAGTGCTGACGCTGAAGGAGCTGGTGCGGATGGCCGGCCGCTGCATCGGCCGCGAGCGCCCGGTGCTGCCGGTGCCGGACGCGCTCGGCCGGCTGCAGGCGCTGCTGCTGGAACTGCTGCCGGGCGAGCCGCTGATGAGCCGCGACAACCTCAACGCGATGAAGGTGGACAACGTCGCGACCGGCACGCTGCCGGGGCTCGATGCGCTCGGCATCGCGCCGACGCCGATCGACGCGATCGCGCCGACCTACCTCGGACCGCAGCAGACGATCGACGACCTGCTCGCGCTGCGCCGCAGCGCCGGGCGGAGCTGAGGCGCGGCGGGTCGACGGCGGGCCGCACTGCAGCGCGGCCGTCGCCACCTGCGGAGTAGCATCGACGGCCGGAGGTTTTCCATGCTCAAGCTCTATATCGGCAACAAGAACTATTCGTCCTGGTCGATGCGGCCCTGGGTGCTGATGAAGCAGGCCGGCATCGAATTCGAAGAAGTGAAGCTGCACTTCGATTCGTTTTCGGGCGACTCCAATTTCAAGCGGCGCCTCGGTGAGATCTGTCCATCTGGCAAGGTTCCGGTGCTGACCGACGACGGTTTCGCGGTCTGGGACACGCTGGCGATCGCCGAGTACCTCGCCGAGAAGTTCCCTTCAATGCGGCTCTGGCCTGACGGCGTGAAGGCGCGGGCTCGCGCGCGCAGCATCTGCGCCGAGATGCATGCGGGCTTCGGCGCGCTGCGCAGCGCCTGCGGCATGAACATCGAAGCCCAATTGCCGCAGATCGGCCAGATCGCGTGGCGCGACAACGCCGCGCTGCGCGCCGACGTGCAGCGCCTCAGCGCGATGTGGGGCGAACTGCTCACCGAGCATGGCGGGGCGATGCTGTTCGGCGAGTTCTCGATCGCCGACGCGTACTTTGCACCGGTGTGCATGCGCATCCACAGCTACGCGTTGCCGGTGCCGGAGCCGATCGCCGCCTACGTGGCGCGGGTGCGCGCGCTGTCGGGCGTCGCCGCCTGGATCGCCGACGCGCTGGCCGAGCACGAGTTCATTCCGTTCGAGGAACCGTACCGGATCGCACGCTGACGCGGGCCGCGGCGGCCCGCCGCTACACTGCCTCGCATGCAGGTCTACATGGTCGGCGGCGCGGTGCGCGACGCTTTGCTCGGGTTGCCGGTGCAGGACCGGGACTGGGTGGTGGTCGGCGCGACGCCGCAGGAGCTGGTCGCCCAGGGGTTCCTGCCGGTGGGGCGCGACTTTCCGGTGTTCCTGCATCCGCGCACGCGCGAGGAGTACGCGCTGGCGCGCACCGAGCGCAAGACCGCGCCCGGTTACCACGGCTTCACTTTCCACGCGGCGCCCGACGTGACGCTGGAGCAGGATCTGGCGCGGCGCGACCTTACTATCAATTCGATAGCTGCAACCGCGCGAGAGACGGGCGCATCAGGCCTGTTTGACCCTGATTTCTCGGCGCTGGTCGACCCGCATGGCGGGCAGCGCGACCTCGCGCAGCGGGTGCTGCGCCACGTGAGCGATGCGTTCGGCGAAGACCCGGTGCGCATTCTGCGCGTCGCGCGCTTCGCGGCGCGCTTCACCGACTTTTCCGTCGCGTCCGAGACGCTCGCGCTGATGCGGCAGATGGTGCGGCACGGCGAGGTCGATGCGCTGGTGCCCGAGCGGGTCTGGCAGGAACTCGCGCGCGGCCTGATGGAGCGCCGGCCGTCGCGGATGTTCGAACTGCTGCGCGACTGTGGCGCGCTCGCGCGGCTGCTGCCCGAGGTCGATCGGCTCTGGGGCGTGCCGCAACCCGCGCAGCATCATCCGGAAGTCGACACCGGCGCGCACCTGATGCTGGTGCTCGACACGAGCGCGCGGCTCGCGGCGCCGCTGGCGGTGCGCTTCGCTTGCCTCGTGCACGACCTCGGCAAGGGGACGACGCCGGCCGATGCACTGCCGCGCCACATCGGCCACGAGCAGCGCAGCGCGCGGCTCGCGGCCGCGGTTTGCGAGCGCTGGCGCGTTCCGAACGAAGTGCGCCAGCTCGCCGAAATCGTGGCGCGCGAGCACGGCAACATCCATCGCAGCGGCGAACTGGGCGCCGCCGCGCTGCTGCGCCTGCTCGATCGCTGCGACGCGATCCGCCGACCCGAGCGTTTCGCGGACGCGCTGCTCGCCTGCGAATGCGATGCGCGCGGGCGCCTGGGACACGAGGACGCGTCGTACCCGCAGCGCGCACGACTGCTCGCGGTGCTTGCGGCAGCGCGCTCGGTCGACACGTCGGTGATCGCGGCCGAAGCCGCTGGCGCCGGCTTGACCGGCCCGCAGGTCGGCGCGCGGATCCGGCACGCGCGGGTCGCGGCGATCGCCGGCGCGCTGGCGGGTTGAAGGCGCCGGTCAGGCGCTCGTCGCCAGCGAGCAGCACCGGATGATCGCCCTTGCTGGTATTCCCCATTGACAGCGTTTTGACAGCGGACAAACTGTCGCAGCACGACGAACCAGGCGGGAGACGGCGTACAGCCGGCGATTCGTCAAAGAGACGCGCATCGATTCGATTCGATCGAGGAAGCTTGTTCTTCAAGCGCGCGACCACTCCTGTCTTGTTTTTTGAGGAACCACCAAATGAGCATGAACACAGGCACTGACGCGTCGGTCACGCGACGCAAGGTTCTGACGACGGCGGCTGCCATCGGCGCGGCGTCGATGTCGTTTCCGGCCATCGTTCGGGCACAAGGCGACAAGCCGGTCTTGCTCGGCGTCGACAACCCGCTCACCGGTACCTACGCCATCACCGGGCGCAACGAGCTGCACGGCATGGAGCTTGCCGTCGAGGAAATCAACGCCAAGGGAGGCATCCTTGGGCGTCCCGCCAAACTGGTCGTCGAAGACTCGACCAGCGGCGATGCCGGCGTCGCCGTGCAGAAGGCGCGCAAGCTGATCGACCGCGACAAGGTCGACTTCCTGGTCGGCAACGTCAACTCCGGCCTCACGATCGCGATCTCCGCGGTCGCGTACGAGAAGCGCGTGTTCCTAATGGATCCGGGCGGCCACGCCGACCCGATCACCGGCAAGGAGTGCCACTGGAACGTGTACCAGGTCGATCCGTCGACCACGCTGCTGGTCAATGCGATCGCGCCTTCGCTCATCAAGCGCTTCGGCAAGAAGTTCTATTTCCTCGTGCCCGATTACGCCTTCGGCCACGGGCTGCTCGACGCCTACAACGTCAACCTCAAGAAATACGGCGCCACCAATGTCGGCACCGACCTGATCCCGTTGGGAACGACCGAGTATTCGTCCTACCTGATCAAGGCGCAGGCGGCCAACCCGGACGTGATCGTCATCCTGCAGAACGGCGAGGACCAGACCAACGTGCTCAAGCAGGCGGTGCAGTTCGGTCTCGACAAGAAGTTCCACATCGCGGGCGCGAACATCGAGCTCGAAACGCTGGAGGCGCTGCCCGAGGTGGCGCGCATCGGGAACTGGGTGATCGAGTGGTACTGGAACCAGCCCGGCGTGCCCCATGTCAAGGAGTTCACCGAGGCGATCAGGAAGAAGACCGGTCGCGTGCCGACCGCGCGGACCTGGTTCGGCCACACCGCGATCCATGCCTGCGCGCTGGCGGCCAACACCGCCAAGTCGCTGGACGCGGTCAAGATGGCGCGCGCGCTCAACGGCTTCACGCTGCCGCCGGAGGTGGCGCTGCAGCCGCATCCGGCCACGTTCCGCGCCGACCAGCACCTGCTGATCGGTACGCTCTGGGCGGGCCATGCGCAGGCCAAGGGCAGCGCGCCGGACGATCTGTTCCACATCGACGAGGTGATCGACAGCAAGACGATCGCGCCGTCGGTGGAAGAGACCCTGTGCAAGATGACCTGGCCGACTTGATCGAACCTTCCCTATGTCAAGCATAGCGGCCCGCGTCGCCGCGCGGGCCGCTTGCCTTGTGTCGTCGTGGGTGCTGCGCGAAGCGTCACGGATGCCGCGACCTGACGGAGACTTCGCGTGACGCAACTGGTTCTTCTCAATATCTTCAACGGCCTGGTGATCGGCGCGTTCTATGCGCTGATGGCGCTCGGCCTGTCGCTCATCATCAATCTGACGAACGTCATCAACTTCGCGCACGGCGGCTTCCTCGCGGTGGGCGCCTATCTCGCCTACACGCTGCAACCGCATCTCGGTTTCTGGGGGGCGCTCGTCGTCTCCCCGTTCCTGACGGCACTGATCGGTATCGTCGTCGAGCGCGTGCTGATCCGGCCGCTCTACACCCGCGATCCGCTCTACAGCCTGCTGCTCACGTTCGGCCTCGCGTTCGTGATCCAGGACTCGGTGCGCATGATCTGGGGCGCGCAGGGCCTGCCCGTCCAGGTGCCCGAGGTGCTGCAGTCGTCACTGAGCTCGACCCTGTTCTTCCTCACCGGCTACCGGGTCTTCATGGTCGCGCTGGTGGCCGTGGCGGTGGCGGCGCTGTTCATCCTGCTCAAGAAGACGCGCCTGGGCATGCGCATCCGCGCCGGTACGCTCGACCTGGAGATGGTGTCCGCGCTCGGGGTCGACGTGCGCGTGCTGCGCAACCTCAATTTCGGCCTCGGCATCTTCTTCGCGGGCCTGGCCGGCGTGCTGGCTGCCGGCATGCTGGGCCTCACGCCCACCATCGGCGACCAGTTGATCATGCCGAGCTTCGTCGCCGTCATCGTGGGCGGCCTCGGCAGCCTGATCGGCACGCTTTTCGGCGGGTTGCTGATCGGCGTTGCCGCGGGCGTGGTGACGGTGTTTTACCCCTCGGCATCCGAAGCGACCATCTACGTGATGATGGCGCTCGTGCTGCTGTTCAGGCCCTACGGGCTGTTCGGTGAAGAAGGCGGGACGAAACTGTGAGCCGCGGCACGAACCCACTCAAACTCGCCTCTCTGGCGCTGCTCTGGGCCGTCCTGCTGACGGTGCCGTTCTGGATCGCCCCGATCGGCGGCTATGTCGATCTCGCCTCGCGCGTGCTCGTGATCGGCCTCGCGGCCATGGCCACCAACCTGCTGGTCGGCCACTCGGGCGTCATGGCGTTCGGGCACGCCGCCTACTTCGGCCTGAGTGCCTATGCCACCGGCCTGATCATGCTGCACCTCGTACCCAGCACGCCGGTCGGCCTTCTGGCGGGCATCGTCGCCGGCACCGTGGGCGGCGCCATCATCGGTTACCTGCTGGCACGGCTGCGCGGCATCTACTTCGCGCTGGCGACCATTGCCTTCGGGCAGGTGTTCTTCTTCATCGCGTTCCGCTGGAACGCGGTCACCGGGGGCGACAACGGCCTGACCTTCCAGCGCCTGCCGATCGACCTCGGCTTCGCGCGGATCGACCTTGCCTCGAGCCTGGTCTACTACTACGTCGTGCTGGCGGTCTTCGCGGTGTGCGCGCTACTGATGGCGATCCTGTTGCGGTCGCCTTTCGGCCACACGCTTCTCGCGATGCGCGAGAACGAGCGCCGCGCGCGGTTCCTGAGCATTCCCGTCAACCGTCACCTCTGGATCGCCTACACCCTCTCGTGCGGGTTCGCCGCGGTGGCGGGTTCGCTGTACGGCATGCTCAACAACTTCGTCAGTCCGCACGACCTGCACTGGACGCAGTCGGGCGATTTCGTGCTGATGGCCGTGATCGGCGGCATGCGCTCGTTCTGGGGACCGCTGATCGGCGCCGCCATCTTCGTGGTGGCACAGGATTCGCTCTCGAGCATCACCGACAACTGGATGTTCTACATCGGCCTGCTATTCGTGCTGGTCGTCCTGTTCCTGCCCCGGGGCATCGCCGGGCTGCTGCAGAGAAAGGCATCATGAGCCTGCTCGAGGTCCGCGGCGTCACGCAGCGCTTCGGCGAACTGGTGGCCGTGAAAGACGTCTCGCTCGACGTCGAAGCCGGCGAGCTGCACGCCATCATCGGCCCGAACGGCGCCGGCAAGACCACGTTCTTCAACATGATCAGCGGCTTTTACGAGCCGACCGCCGGGCGCATCGTGTTCGACGGCACGGACGTCACCGACATACCGGCGCACGAGCGCGTCGCCATGGGCATGGCCCGGACCTTCCAGATCACGGAGGTGTTCCCGGAACTCACCGTGCGGCAGAACCTGCGCATCGCGGTCGAAGTCACGCGGGGGCTGCGGCTCAGACTGTTCAGCACGCGCGGGCAGGCGGCGGCAACCGAGCAGCGCATCGACGAACTGCTCGAGATGGGCGGGCTCGCCGGCAACGCGGAGCGCCACGTCGGCGAACTGTCGCATGGCGACCAGCGCTCGACCGAAATCATGATGGCGCTCGCCACCAACCCGAAGCTGCTGCTGCTCGACGAGCCGGCGGCCGGCATGGGTCACAAGGAAACGTACGACACGGCGCTGCTGATCCGCCGCCTGCACCGCAAGCACAAGCTCACCATCGTGCTCGTCGAGCACGACATGCGCGTGATCTTCAACCTCGCCGATCGCATCACGGTGCTCGCCGAAGGCGAAGTGCTCGACCGCGGCACGCCCGACGAGATCGCGGCGAGCGAAAAGGTGCAGGTGGCCTATCTCGGGGAAAAGCGTGAAGGCTCTTGAAGTCCATCAACTCCACACCCGCTACGGCAAGAGCCACGTTCTTCACGGGGTGGACCTGGAGGTCGGCGAAGGCGAACTGGTGACGCTGCTGGGCCGCAACGGCGCGGGCAAGTCCACCACGCTGCGCAGCATCATGGGCCTGACGCCGGCGTACTCCGGCCATGTGCGCATCTTCGGTACCGAATCCACGCACCTGCCGCCGTTTCGCATCGCGCAGCTCGGCGTCGGCCTGGTTCCCGAGGGCCGCCGCGTGTTCTCGCACCTCACGGTCGAGGAAAACCTCAAGGTGCCGGTCGATCGCCCCGGGCCGTGGACGATTCCGCGCGTCTACGAACTCTTTCCCCGGCTGGCCGAGCGCAAGAACCACAAGGGGCGGCAGCTCTCGGGCGGCGAACAGGAGATGCTGTCGATCGCGCGCGTGCTGCTGCTGAACCCGAGGCTGCTGCTGCTCGACGAGCCTTCGCAAGGCCTCGCGCCGATCGTCGTGCAGAACGTGTTCAAGGTGATCGTTGCGGCGCGCGATGCGGGCACTTCGGTGCTGCTGATCGAGCAGAACGTGCGCGCCGCCACCGAGATCGCCGACCGTGCCTACGTGCTCGACCGCGGCACCATCACCTACAGCGGCGCCGCCGCCGAGTTCGGCCAGGATGAACAGCGCGTACAGGAACTGGCCGGCGCGAGCGCGCAGAAATGGACGTTTCCGGACGATTGAGCGCGGCGGGGTTCAAGGGCGGGCACTGCCGCTCGCGCTCTTGTCGCTGCTGCCAGTCGCGGTGTTGCCGTCGCGCCCCGCATCGACCGCGTCGGCGCTGGGGAGTTGGGCGCTGCTCCAGCCGCCGCCCAGCGCCTGGATCAGCTGCACGCTCGCGACATAGCGGCTGCCGAGCAGGTTGACCGTGTTGCGCGCGGTGCTCAGCTCGGTCGCCTGCGCGGTGATCACGTTGATGTAGCTGACCACGCCACCCTTGTACTGGTTCAGCGTGAGCCGCACCGACTCGTGCGCGGCGGCAAGCGCCTCGTCCTGTACCACCGACTGCTGCTCGAGAATGCGCAGCGCGGCGAGGGCGTCCTCGACCTCCTGGAAGCCGGCGAGCACGGTCTGCCGGTACTGCGCGACCTGCTGGTCATAGGCCGCGCGCGCCTGCCGGTTCTGCGCGTCGCGCGCGCCGGCGTCGAGCAGCGTGAGCGCGAGCTGCGGGCCGACCGACCAGAACAGGTTCGGCGCGGCGACCAGGCCCGCCAGCGCCGCGCCCTGGTAGCCGGCCTGGCCGGTCAGCGAGAGCGATGGGAACCAGGCGGCGCGGGCGACGCCGATCTGCGCGTTCGCCGCCGCGACCTGGCGCTCGGCGGCGGCGATGTCGGGCCGGCGCTCGAGCAGTTGCGACGGCAGGCCGGCCATCGGCACCGGCGGCGGCGGCACGTTCGCGAGCGGCTCGGGCGCGATCGAGAAGGTCGACGCCGGCTGCCCGACCAGCAGCGCGATCGCGTGCTCGAGCTGCGCGCGCTGCACGCCGAGGTTGATCGCCGCGGCCTGCGCGGTCTTGAGTTGCGTCTGCGCCGCGACCACGTCGGCCTGCGCCGCAAAGCCGGCCGCGTACTGGTTCTGCGTGAGCTGCAATGACTGCTGGTACGCGGCGATCGTGTCGGCGTACAGCTGGCGCTGCGCATCGACCTCGCGCAGCGTGAAGTAGCTCTGCGCGAGCTGGCCCTGCGCGCTCAACCGCGCCGCCGCGAGCTCGGCCGCGCTGGCCTGCGCGCTGCTGGTCTGCGCTTCAGAAGCGCGGCGCAGCTTGCCCCAGATGTCCGGCTCCCAGGATGCGCCGAGCGCGACCGACACGGTGTTGCCGGTGCTGCCGCCGCCGGTGCTGGCCGTGCTGCCGCCCGAACGGCTCGCGGCCGCGTTCAGGCTCAGGGTCGGGAACAGCGCGGAGCGTGCCGACTCGACCAGCGCACGCGCCTGCTGGTACTGCGCGGCAGCGACCTTCAGCGACTGGTTCGACAGATCGACCTGCTCGGCCAGCGCATCGAGCTGCGGATCACCGAACAGCGTCCACCATCGGCCGCGATCGAGCGTGTCGGCCGGCTGCGCCGGGTGCCAGTCGCGGTTCTCCTTGTAGGCCGCGGGCGTCGTGACACCGGGCCGCACATAGTCGGGGCCGACCGCGCAGCCGGCGAGCAGCGCGGCGCCGCCGGCGCACAGCGCCGCAGAGCGCAGCACGCGTCGCAGCGTCGAATGTCCTTGGCTCATGCGCCACCTCCCTGATGTGCGGTCGCCCGGCCACGCGGGCCACGCCAGCGCGCGAAACGGGTCCGGCCCCAATGCCCGAGCCGGTCCAGGTACAGGTAGACCACCGGCGTCGTGTACAAGGTGAGCAACTGGCTCACGAGCAGCCCGCCGACGATCGCGATGCCGAGCGGCTGGCGCAGCTCGGCGCCGTTGCCGCGACCGAGCGCGAGCGGCAGCGCGCCGAACATCGCGGCCATCGTCGTCATCATGATCGGGCGAAAGCGCAGCCGGCAGGCCTCGAAGATCGCGTCGCGGGGCGCCAGGCCGAGCCGGCGCTCGGCGTCGAGCGCGAAGTCGATCATCATGATCGCGTTCTTCTTCACGATGCCGA
>JAFECV010000480.1 GCA_018241985.1 Pseudomonadota bacterium
TCTACACTTGAGATGCAAGCCGTGCGATCGACGCACGCAGGAGACAACGCATGTACACGCAGTCAATGGACGTGCCCGACGGGACCGACGCCGGCAAGGGCACGCTGAAGGCGGTCGCCCGGCCGCCGGACGCGGCCGAGGCCGCATTGCAGGCGCGCTTCGATGCGCGCATCGACGCCGACGGCAAGATCGAGCCGCAGGACTGGATGCCCGACGCCTACCGCAAGACGCTGGTGCGCCAGATCAGCCAGCACGCGCATTCCGAGATCGTCGGCATGCTGCCCGAGGGCAACTGGATTTCGCGCGCGCCGAGTCTCAAGCGCAAGGCGATCCTGCTCGCGAAGGTGCAGGACGAGGGCGGCCACGGCCTGTACCTGTACAGCGCGGCCGAGACGCTCGGCACCTCGCGCGAGCAGATGCAGGACGCGCTGCACTCGGGCCGCGCGAAGTACAGCTCGATCTTCAACTACCCGACGCTGCTGTGGGCGGACGTCGGCGTGATCGGCTGGCTGGTCGACGGCGCGGCGATCATGAACCAGGTGCCGCTGTGCCGCTGCAGCTACGGGCCCTATGCGCGCGCGATGATCCGCGTCTGCAAGGAGGAGTCGTTCCACCAGCGCCAGGGCTACGAGAGCCTGCTGGTGCAGATGCAGGGCACGGCGGCGCAGCGCGCGATGGTGCAGGACGCGGTGAACCGCTGGTGGTGGCCGGTGCTGGCGATGTTCGGCCCGCCCGACGCCGACAGTCCGAACAGCGAGCAGGGCAGACGCTTCGGCATCAAGCGCATCGGCAACGACGAGCTGCGCCAGAAATTCATCGACGCGACCGTGCCGCAGGCGAAGGTGCTCGGCGTGACGCTGCCCGACCCCGACCTCAAGTGGAACGAGGCGCGCGGGCAACACGACTACGGCGCGATCGATTGGGACGACTTCTGGCAGGTCGTCAACGGCAACGGCCCGTGCAACCGCGAGCGCCTCGCGACCCGGGTCAAGGCCCACGCGGAGGGCGAATGGGTGCGCGACGCCGCGCTCGCCTATGCCGAGAAGCAGAAGGCGCGCGCCTTGAGGGAGGTCGCATGAGTTCGTCGAACGAGGCTGGCAGCGGCACCGGCACCGGCGCGAAGGCGCTGAAGGACTGGCCGCTGTGGGAGGTGTTCGTGCGCAGCAAGCAGGGCCTGGAGCACAAGCATTGCGGCAGCCTGCACGCGGCCGACGCGAGCCAGGCACTGCAGATGGCGCGCGACGTCTACACGCGGCGCCAGGAAGGCGTCAGCATCTGGGTCGTGCCGTCGGCGACGATCACCGCGAGCGCGCCCGAGGACAAGGGCGAGTTCTTCGATCCGGCGGCCGACAAGATCTACCGGCACCCGACCTTCTACGAGATTCCGGACGAAGTGGGGCACATGTGATGGCCGAGTCTTTGCATCCACTGAATCCGCTGAAACCGCCGCGCCCGCCGCGCCGCTCGACTACCTGCTGCACCTGGCCGACAACGCGCTGGTCCTCGGCCAGCGCGGCGCCGAATGGTGCGGCCACGGCCCGGCGCTCGAAGAAGACATCGCGCTCACCAACATCAGCCTGGACCTGATCGGCCAGGCGCGGCTCTTGTACCAGCACGCGGCGGCGCTGATGGGCGGCGGCTGCACCGAGGATCGGCTCGCGTATTTCCGCGAACCGGCCGAGTTTCGCAACTACACGCTGCTCGAACTGCCGCACCACGGCCCGCTGGCCGCGACCGCCGCGGCCGAGCGCGACTACGCGACCACGATCGTTCGCAACTTCCTCTACAGCGCGCTGATGGTGCTGCTGTGGGATGCGCTGCAGGCGAGCCGCGACGCGCAGCTCGCCGCGATCGCCGCGAAGTCCCTGAAGGAAGTGCACTACCACCTGCGCCATTCGCGCGACTGGCTGGTGCGCCTCGGCGACGGCACGCCCGAATCGCACGACCGCTGCCAGGCGGCGCTCGCGCACCTGATGCCGTACACGGCCGAGTTCTGGAGCGTCAGCCATGCGGAAGAGGACGCCGCGCAGCAGGGCACCGGCGTCGCCGCCGCGTCGCTGCACGACGCCTGGAACGAAATGGTCGACGCGGCGCTGTTCGAGGCCACGCTCAAGCGCCCGCCCGCCGGCGGCCATCTGCCGCAGGGCAAGCGCCGCGTGCATTCGGAGCACCTGAGCTATCTGCTCGGCGAGATGCAGAGCCTCGCGCGGCAGCATCCGGAGGCGGTCTGGTGAATCGCGTGGCCTTGCGCGCAGAGGTCGCCGTTGCGGCCGAAGCCGATGCGGCCGGGCTCGGCGGCGACGCGCGACTCGACGCGGTGCGCGCGCTGCAGCAGCGCTGGCAGGCCGAGGCACAG
>JAFECV010000481.1 GCA_018241985.1 Pseudomonadota bacterium
CGTGGCAGCAGTGGCGCGCCAGCGAGGTCGAAGGCGCGGAGCGCGCGCGGGCGCAGGCCGGCTGGGTGCTGGTCGGCGCGCTCGACTGGGCGCGGCTGATCCTCGCCGAGGACGGGCGCGCCGGCGGCGCCGACTATCTGGCCGAACCCTGGGCAGTCCCGCTCGAGGAGGCCAGGCTCTCGACCTTTCTCGCGGCCGGCCAGAACGACTCGGGCGCCGCCGACATCGACAACGCCGCGAACGACGTGTTCCTGTCCGGTCGCATCGTCGACCTGCAGTCGCGGCTGAACGTGCGCAACCTGGTCGACGGCAACCAGATCTCGCAGCCGGCGCTGGCCGCGTTCGGGCGGCTGTTCGCGCTGCTCGGGCTGCCGACCGCGGAACTGAACCTGCTGGCGAGCAATCTGCAACTGGCGCTGGCAACCAGCAACCCTGCTGCGCCGGCGCTCGCCGCCGCCGGCGCAGCCGCGGGCCGCGCCGTGATGAGCGCGGCCGCGCCCTCCACCACCAGCGCGAATCCGGCCGCGCCGCTGCTGCCGCAGCGGGTCGGGCAACTGGTCTGGCTCGGGCTGTCGCCGGCGACGGTCGCGGCGTTGCGGCCGTACGTGACGCTACTGCCGATGTCGACCCCGGTGAACCTGAACACCGCCAGCGCCGCCGTGCTGTACGCCTGCATTCCAGGCATCGCACTGTCCGACGCGCAGCGGCTGGTGTCGCAGCGCACGCAGGCGCATTTCGCGACCCTGGCCGACGCGAGCGCCGCGATCGGCCGCGCGTCGGTCGTGCTCAGTCCGGCGCTGTACGGCGTCGCGTCGAGTTTCTTCGAGGTGCGCGGCCGGCTGCGCATCGATCAGACCGTGGTGCAGGAGCGCTCGGTGGTGCAGCGCCAGGGCATCAACGTGCGCGTGCTGTGGCGCGAGCGCAGCGTGCCGGCCGGCGAATCGGCCGAGCCGCCGCCGGACGAAAGCTGAACCGCGCGCGGCGGCGCGGCCGGCAACCATGCAACGGCGCGGCCGGCACTTGCTTGCACCCTAAGAAGCGCTCCCTACAATGGGCCGCGAAAAACCTCCTCGATGGCAACACTGATCGTCCACCTGCCGCCCGAACCGATAGGCTCGGCCACCCAGTTCGGGTACGTGCTCGCGTCCGACCGGCATGCGCAGTCCGGAGCGTCCCGCACCGCGCCGGCCGCGCTGCTGCCGCAGGCCGCGGGTGGCGACGTGGTGGCCGTGGTGCCGCCGGCCATGCTCTCGTGGCACCGGGTGACGCTGCCGCCGGGCGGGCGTGCGGCATCGAACCGGCTGCGCGCGGTGCTCGAAGGCCTGCTCGAAGAACGCGTGCTCGACGACCCCGGTGCGCTGCATTTCGCGCTGGCGCCGCAGGCCCGCGCCGGCACCAGCGCCTGGGTCGCGGTCTGCGACAAGGGCTGGCTGCGCGCGGCGCTGGACACGCTGGATGACGCCGACCGATCGGTCGCACGCATCGTTCCCGAATTCGCCCCGGCCCTGGAGCCCGCATCGCAGCCCGTACTGCATGCGATCGGCACGCCCGAGCACGCGCAACTGGTGGCGACCGGTGGCGCAGGCGTGACGCTGCTGCCGCTGACACGCGCCGGCGCCGTGCTCGCTGAGAGCGCCGTCGGCGGCCTGGATGCGGCGCGCATCGTGGCCGAGCCGGCGGTCGCCGAACTCGCCGAGCAACTGCTGCACCGCCCGGTCGCGCTGCAGGCGGGCGCGCAGCGCTGGCTGCGCGCGGCCGCGTCGCCCTGGGATCTGGCGCAGTTCGATTTCGCCAGCTCGGGTCGCAGCCGCATCGCCAAGCGGCTGATCGGACTCTGGCAGACCGCGGCCCATGCGCCGCAATGGCGCGCGGCGCGCTGGGGCCTGGGCGCGCTGGTGCTGGCGCAGATCGTCGGGCTGAACGCCTGGGCCTGGCACGAGCGTGCCGGACTCGGGCAGGCGCGCGGCCTGATCCGCGCCACGCTGACCCAGACCTTCCCCAACGTCAAGGTGGTGGTGGACGCGCCGCTGCAGATGGCGCGCGAGGTCGATGCGCTGCGCCAGACCACCGGCGCCGCGTCGGACCGCGATCTGGAAGCCATGCTCGGCGCGCTCGGTGCCGCCGTGCCGGCCAGCCAGCGCGTCGCCGCGATCGAATTCGCGCCCGGCGAACTGCACGTGAAGGGCCTCACCCTGAATCCGGCCGAACTTGCCACGGCAACCGCCCGGCTGCAGGCGCGGGGCTATCGGGCGAGCCAGGACGGCGCCGTGCTGACGGTCCGGCAGGGGAACGCGCGATGAAGCCCGTCAAGCCCGATTTGGCTGCCGCGAAGGCACGCTGGGCCGCGCTCGCGCC
>JAFECV010000482.1 GCA_018241985.1 Pseudomonadota bacterium
CAGCGCCGGCACCTGGTCGCTGTGGCGGAACACGTCGACTAGATCGATCGCATGCTCGCGCGCCGCGTCGGTGAGGCTGGTGTAGGCGCGCTCGCCCAGCACCTCGGTCGCGTTCGGATTCACCGGCACGATGCGCCAGCCCTGCTGCTGCATGTAGCGCGCGACGCGCCAACTGTCGCGGTGCGGTTTCGGCGAGAGCCCGACCACCGCGACGGTGCGGCAGTGCTGAAGGATCCGGTCGATTTGCTCTGATTCGTTCATGCCAGCCTCCCCCATCAGTTCATCACAGTCGAGCAACCGCCGCGCGCAGCTCGGCCACGGTCGGCAGTTCGGACAGCAGCCGCGGCGCGCGGCCGGCCTCGTACAGCACGTAGGCCGGCACGCCGTTGCGGCCGAGCGCGCGCAGCGCGGCGCCGATCGCAGGATCCTGCCGGGTCCAGTCGGCGCGCAGCAGCACCACGTGCCTGGCGGCGAAATCGGCCAGCAGCGCCTGGTTCGCGAGCGTGGTCTTCTTGTTGTACTGGCAGGTCACGCACCAGGCTGCGGTGAAGTCGACGAACACCGGCCGGCCGCTGGCCAGCACCTGCTCGACGCGCCCCGGCTCCCAGGGCTGCCACGGTCCGTCGGCCGCCGCCTGCACCGCGCCGGTGGTCGGAATTTTCGTGATGTTTGGTCCCAAAACGACCGCCAGCCATGCGAACGATGCTATCGAAATGAAAGCGACGACGGCGCGGCTCCGGCCCGAAAGCGTCGCCGCCCACAGCACCGCGCCCAGCGCCACCAGCAGCGCGAGCAGCGCGGTCGCGCCGTCGATCCCGCTTTGCTGGCCCAGCACCCAGACCAGCCAGACCACGGTCGCGAACATCGGGAACGCCATCAGCCGGCGGAACACCTGCATCCACGCGCCGGGCCGCGGCAGCAGCCGCGCGAACCCCGGCACCCATCCGGCCGCGAGGTACGGCAGCGCCATGCCGAGCCCGACCGCGCCGAACACCGCGAGCGCCTGCGCGGCCGGCAGGCCGACCGCCAAGCCGACCGCCGCCCCCATGAACGGCGCGGTGCAGGGCGAGGCGATCAGCACCGTCAGCACGCCCGACAGGAACGCGTCGGCCCCGGGGCGGCGCGCCTCGGCCGCGGCGAGACCGGCCGGCACGAAGCGCCCGAACTCGAACAGCCCGGCAAGGTTCAGCCCGAGCACGGTGAAGAGAGCCGCCAGAGCAGCGACCACCAGCGGCGACTGCAACTGGAAGCCCCAGCCGAACTGCGCGCCGACCGCGCGCAAGGACAGCATCAGCGCGCCGAGCGCGAGAAACGACGCGAGCTGACCCACGGTGTAGAAGGCTGCAGAAACGCGATGCGCGCGCCGGTCGTCCGCATGGCGCGTCAGCGCCAGCAGCTTGATCGCCAGCACCGGGAACACGCAAGGCATCAGGTTCAGCAGCAGGCCGCCGAGCAGCGCGCCGAACAAGGCGGCGAACAGCACCGGGGCCGTCACCGCGCCGACCACGGCGGGCGTGGAGAGCGGGGCGGTGGGGGCGCCGGTATTGGCCTGCAGCGCGGCCGCGAGCGCGGGCGACACGCCGGACGCCGGCGCCGGCTTCGGCCAGACGCCGCTGACCCGGGCGTCGGCGCGCCAGCCGGCGCTGGGCTCGCCTGCGTCAGCGGCGGCGAGCACGACCGGGAACCGCGCCGGGCTCGCGCTGCGATCGCGCGACAGCGGCAGGCTCGCGGTCCAGACGTCGCCCTGCCACTGCTGCGACTGCTGCGTGACGCTCGCCGCGTTGTCGATCACCTCGGGCGTCTCGGGGAAGACCTGCAGCGGTTTGCCGACCAGCGCCGCCGGCAGGCCGGCGACGCGCAGGCGCACCACGTTGCCCGCGACCTCGGCCTGGGCAGCATCCGGCAGCGGCCGCGGCTCGGCCGCGCGCGCCGCGTCGAACGCCGCGCGGTTCAGGCTGGTCGAGCCCTGCAGCGGGATCGCGAGCTGAAAGTCGCCTTCCTGCGGAATGCACTCGGTGCGGCACACCAGCCAGGAGGCGTGCAGCTTCACGTCGAGCGCTTGCGCGAGCAGCGCGGGCTTGAAATCCGGCGCGACGCTGAGCGGCACCGGCAGCAGCACGGTGCCGTCGTAGCCGTAGTTCACGAGCGGGCCGACGGCGATCCGGCGCGGCATCGGCCACGCGATCGCGCCGGCGCTGACGCCCTTGGGCAGCGTCCACTGCAGCTTCGTCGGCAGCCCCGAGTCGCCGGCGTTCTTCCAGTAGGTGTGCCAGCCCGGCGCGTGCGTCAGTTTCAGGCCGACCCAGAGCGCGCGCCCCGGCGCGACGCCGTCCGGCGCCTGCG
>JAFECV010000483.1 GCA_018241985.1 Pseudomonadota bacterium
TCCGAGGTCTACGGGCGGGATGGGGCCGATACTTTTTTGTCCAACTTGGGCACTTTGCTCATTCTGCGACTGCGCGGCAGCGGCGCGGCGTGGGCGTCGGAGCAGTTCAGCCGTGCCGAGAAGGAGAGCCGGAGAGCCGCGGACGTGTACGAGACGGACGAGCCTGGGGAGCGTTCAACATTCAGTACTACCCGCGAGGAGCGTTCTCTTGTGCTCGATGGGGAGATTGCCGACCTCGCCGACCGCCACGGGTTTCTATTCCTGCCGCTGGGCGGTTCGCCCGTGGCCGAGGTCGAAATACCGACCTCGCACCTGGCGCGCGGCAGAGCAGCCGAGCCGTTTGAGCCGGTGGACCCGCGCGAGACATACCTCAGCGGTGGCTATGGTTTTACAAGCACGCAGGCACCGACGCGAGCATCGCCGGCGTCGGGCGCCGGGCAGGAGCTGGACATCTAGGTCATGATTTCCGTGTCGCGCATCAGTAGTAGCGCGGGGGCCGCGAACTACTACACAACGCAGGACTACTACTCCGAGGGCGGAGAGGTCGCAGGGCGGTGGGCAGGGTCTGGTGCGCAGGAGCTGGGCTTGGTAGGGGAGCCGGACAAGCAGCAGTTTCGCGAGGTACTCGAAGGCAAGCTGGGCGGGGATGTTGGCATCCAGCTGGGGCCGAACGGTAAGCACCATGCTGGCTGGGATTTTACTTTTGCGCCGGATAAATCCGTTTCGGTAGCGGGGCTGGTCCTCGGCGATGAGCGGGTCATTGCCGCGCACACTGCGGCAGTGGCAGCGGCGGTCGAGCGCATCGACAAAGAATATGCCTTCGCCCGCGTTCGCGATGCTGGCGGCGTGCGGCTTGAAAAATCCAATGGGATCATTGCGGCGACGTGGACGCACGAAAGTAGTCGCGGGCAAGATCCGCAGTTGCATACCCACGTCACCATTGCCAATGCGACGCAAACGAGAGACGGGCAGTGGCGGGCGCTTGAAACGCAGCCGTTGTATAGGGCGCGGGCTTTGTTGGACGTGGCTTACAAAGCCGAGCTTGGGGCCAAGCTGCAACACCTCGGATACAAAATCGAGGTTGACCGCTCAACGGGCAATTTCAGACTGGCAGCAATTCCGGAGAAGGTGGCCGAGGCGTTCAGTACGCGAGCAAAAGAGATCGAGGCAGCGCTCGTTGAAAAAGGGCTTGGGCGAGAAGAAGCAAGCGCGCAGTTGCGCGGTGCAATCGCAAAGGCGACGCGCGACGACAAGCAACACATCGGGCCGGCTGAGCTGCGCGCGCAGTGGCGTGAGACGGCGGCCGGGGCAGGGCTTGACGGGGCGAAAGGGGCGAGGATCGTGAGCGAGGCGCGCGAGCGCGCCGACGATCAAAAATGGCGCGCCGAACACGGCACGAGTCCCGCGTATGCCGAGCAGGTGCTGAAACGCGCAGCGGAAAAGCTTGGCGAACGCGAAAGCGTTTTCGGGCGCGAGCGTTTGACGCGCGAGGCGCAACAGCTCGGGCTTGGCCGGTGCACTATGGACCAAATTGAGCGGGCGGCCGTGCAAGCCGTCACGCGCGGTGAGTTGCTGCCGCGTGATGGCGGGCAGGCGTACACCACGCCGGGAGCGATCCAGACGGAGCGGGCGACTCTGGCGATTGAGTTCGCCGGGCGTGGCGCGTCGGCCGCGTTGCTAAATCGGATCGAAGCGCAGAAGGCGGTGGCGCGGACGGAAATGGCCGCCGCCATGCAGGGGCGCGCGTGGAACGCGGACCAGCGCAACGCCACGGTGGGCGTGTTGTCCAGCACGAACCGCATCATCGGCGTGCAAGGCCTGGCGGGCACCGCCAAGACGAGTACCGTGCTCGCGACTGTTGCGGCCGCGGCACGGACACAAGGCTATGAGATTCGTGCGATCGCGCCAACGGCAGCCGCCGCGCAAGAGTTAGGGGCGGCGACGCAGGCGGAAGGCGTGACGTTGGCCTCACACCTTGGGCAGGTGCGCCGCGAACTTACTGGAAAGGAAGCTGGCGATGCGCAGCCTCAAGGCCGGCAGGTATGGGTGCTGGATGAAGCGAGCTTGGCGAGCGCCAAGGACATGCGTGACCTGTTGCGTGCTGCCGAGACACAGGACGCGAAGGTAATTCTGGCCGGCGACACGCAGCAGTTGGGCAGTGTGGAGGCTGGACGTGCATTCGACCAGCTGCAGCGGGCCGGGATGGAAACGCATCGGCTTGACACGATAGTCCGACAGACGAATGAAACCTTGCGCGCGGCGGTGAACGATGCGCAGACCGGCAATTGGCGGGCCGCGATGAACAAGATTGAGGCCGCTGGCGGCAAGGTTCGTGAAGTGGCG
>JAFECV010000484.1 GCA_018241985.1 Pseudomonadota bacterium
CGCGGCTCCAAGCCTGCCTGCGCAGGCTTGGACGGTCCCGAAGAGGCGGTGCCTCCGGCGCCGCCGCGGCCTGCAAGGCCACCCAGCGGACCGGCCAAGCCGGATCCGCGGGTGCCCGCGAACGGCCTGCTCCGCGGCCTCTCGAACCTGCTTCATGCGTCGCGGGTGGCGCAACGCGCGGTGAAAACTGATACCGGCGGTCGCAGCGATGGGACAATGCGCCGCCATGCATCCGCGCACGCTGTTGAACGCCTGCACCGACCTGCTGCGCCTGTGCCTCGCGTTCGAGCACCCGGCGGACGCGGTGGTGTCGCGCTACTTTCGCGAGCAGCGCGGACTCGGGGGCCGCGAGCGCCGGGCGCTGGCCGACGCGGTCTACGCGGTGCTGCGCCGAAAGCTGCTGTACGAACATTTCGCCGCGATGGTGCCGGTCGAGCGGCCGGACCGGCATCTACGCCGGCTCGCGGTGCTGGGCCTGGCGCGGGCTTTTGAGCCAACCGCCTCGGAGCCCGCCGGTCATGCGCTGCCGCGCGACAGTCTGGACGCGGCACTTGATGCCGAGGAGCAGCGCTGGCTTGTCGAATGCGAAGCGGTCGATCCGGCCGCGCTGCCGGCGCCGTGCCGGCACAACCTGCCGCAGTGGCTGGCCGAGCGCCTGCGCACGCAGCTTGGCGAGGCGTCGGACGAGAACTCGGACGAGAACCCGGGCGATCCGTTCTGGTCGCTGGCGGAAAGCCTGCTGCGCAGCGCGCCGCTCGACCTGCGGGTCAATGTTTTCAAGGAAAAACGCGCCAATGTGCAGGCGGAGCTTACGCAGTCAGCTATTGAATCAGTAGCAACGCCGTATTCGCCGTGGGGCCTGCGGCTGAAGGGCAAACCCGCGCTGACAGCGCTGCCCGCGTTCCAGCGTGGCGCATTTGAGGTGCAGGACGAGGGCTCGCAACTGCTCGCGCTGCTGCTGGGCGCTCGGCGCGACGAAATGGTCGCGGATTTCTGCGCGGGCGCCGGCGGCAAGACGCTCGCGATCGGCGCCTGCATGCGCGGCACCGGGCGCCTCTATGCCTTCGACACCTCGGCGCACCGGCTGGAGGCTTTGCGAGAGCGGCTCGCGCGCAGCGGCCTCGGCAACGTGCACCCGGTCGCGATCGCGCACGAGCGCGACGAGCGCGTCCAGCGCCTGTGGGCCAAGCTCGATCGGGTGCTGGTCGATGCGCCCTGTTCCGGCCTGGGCACGCTGCGCCGCAACCCGGACCTGAAGTGGCGCCAGTCGGCCGAGGCGGTGGCGCAGTTCGCGCAGCATCAGCGCGAGATCCTGCAGGGCGCCGCGCGGCTGGTGAAGCCCGGCGGCCGGCTGGTCTACGCGACCTGCAGCCTGCTGGCCGAGGAGAACGAGGCGGTCGCCGAGGCTTTCAGCGCAGCGCACGCCGACTTCGCGCCGCAGGACGCCCTGCCGCTGCTGGCCGGGCTCGGGGTCGATGGCGCCGCCGGGCTGTGCAGCGGACCGGCGCGCGGCGGCGAATACCTGCGGCTGTGGCCGCACCGGCACGCGACCGACGGCTTTTTCGCCGCGGTCTGGCTGCGGAAGAAATAGACGCCTGCGCCTGATTTCACACGCCGATTCGACCCTGTCGCGCAGCAAGATTTCCGCACGCCTTTTACAATCGGCACAACTGGGTCGCGGCCGCAGCGAACCCGGGCAGCAGACGAATCAGAGACAGCAGGCCATGCGCCTGCCCAGTGCCAGGCCGGGTCTGCGGCGCCGGCTCCTCGCCCCGAATTCACGAAAAGGATTTTCCGAACATGCCTTTGCCCGACTGGACCGTGCTGAACGCCGGCCTCGACGCCGGTCTCGACTGGCTCGCCCACGGACTGTGGAACCCGTCCTGGTGGGTGATCGTGCTGTACGCGCTCGTGACCACGCACCTGACGATCGCGAGCGTCACGATCTACCTGCACCGCCATCAGGCGCACCGCGCGCTCGACCTGCACGCGGCGCCGTTGCACTTCTTCCGCTTCTGGCTCTGGCTCACGACCGGCATGGTCACCCGCGAATGGGTGGCGATCCACCGCAAGCACCATGCGCGCTGCGAAACCCCCGACGACCCGCACAGCCCGCAGGTGTACGGCATCAACAAGGTGATGTGGCAGGGCACCGAGCTGTACCGCGCGGAGTCGAAGAACCAGCAGACGCTGGCCAAGTTCAGCCAGGGCTGTCCTGACGACTGGCTCGAGCGCCACCTGTATTCGCGCCATAGCTGGCAGGGCATTGCGCTGATGCTGATCATCAACGTCGCGCTGTTCGGCGCGATCGGCCTGACGGTGTGGGCGGTGC
>JAFECV010000485.1 GCA_018241985.1 Pseudomonadota bacterium
CGGCCTGGTGGACCTGATCGTCGAGGCGAATCGCATCGGCGGCCGCCACGGCCTGGGCATGAGCGACCAGATCGAGAACCGCATCATCGAAGCCAAGAGCCGCGGCATCTACGAGGCTCCCGGCATGGCGCTGCTGCACATCGCCTACGAGCGGCTGGTGACCGGCATCCACAACGAGGACACGATCGAGCAGTACCGGATCAACGGCTTGAAGCTCGGGCGCCTGTTGTACCAGGGCCGCTGGTTCGACCCGCAAGCGATCATGCTGCGCGAGAGCGCGCAGCGCTGGGTCGCGCGCGCGGTCACCGGCACCGTCACGCTGGAGCTGCGCCGCGGCAACGACTATTCGATCCTGAACACCGAGTCGCCCAACCTCACCTACGCGCCCGAGCGGCTGTCGATGGAGAAGGTCGAGGACGCGCCGTTCTCGCCGGCGGACCGGATCGGGCAACTGACGATGCGCAACCTCGACATCACCGACACCCGCGGCAAGCTCGGCGTCTACGCAAAGTCCGGGCTGCTGTCGCTCGGCTCCGGCACCGACCTGCTGCGGCTGGCCGACGACGCGGCCGACGGCAGCCAGGAAGGTTTGCCCCCACGCTCCTAGACGAACACCGGCTCGGGCTCGAGCCGGATGCCGAAGCGCTCGTACACGCTGGTCTGGATCGCGCGCGCCAGCGTCATCACCTCGCCGCCGGTCGCGCCCTGGCGATTCACCAGCACCAGCGCCTGCTTGTCGTGCACGCCGGCCTTGCCGACGCTCTTGCCCTTCCAGCCGCAGGCGTCGATCAGCCAGCCGGCAGCGAGCTTCACCGTGCCGTCCGGCATCGGGTAGTGCACGATCTCCGGGTCGCGCGCGATGATATCCGCGCACTGCTCGGGCGTGACGGTCGGGTTCTTGAAGAAGCTGCCCGCGTTGCCCAGCACCCGCGGATCGGGCAGCTTGGCGCTGCGGATTTCGCACACCCAGTCATGGATCTGCCGCGCGGTCGGCCGCGCGACGCCCGAAGCCGCCCACTTGCGCTCGAGGTCGAGGTAGCCGAGCTCGGGCTTCCACGCCTTGGGCAGCGCGAAGCGCACCGCAGTGATCAGCGCGCGCCCGGCCAGCCCGAGGCCACCGGGACCGGCCGCGTGCTTGAACACCGAGTCGCGGTAGCCGAAGCCGCAGCGCGCGGCGTCGAGCGTGAAGCGGCGGCCTGTGTCCAGATCGAGCGCATCGAGCGAATGAAAGCGGTCCTGCAACTCGACGCCGTAGGCGCCGATGTTCTGCACCGGCGCCGCGCCGACCGTGCCCGGAATCAGCGCCAGGTTCTCCAGCCCCGGCCAGCCCTGCGCCAGCGTCCAGCCGACGAAGTCGTGCCAGTTCTCGCCGGCGCCGGCCTCGACGATCCAGTCCCGCTCCGTCTCGCCCGCGAGACGGCGCCCCGCGATCTCGACCTTCAGCACCAGCGAGCGCACGTCGCCGGTCAGCACGATGTTGCTGCCGCCGCCGAGGATGAACTTCGGTTGCGACGCAAGCTTTGGGTCGTCCAGCACCGCGCGCAAGTCGTCTTCCCGACCCATCCGCACCAGCGCATGGGCCCGCGCCACGATGCCGAAGCTGTTGTACGGCTGGAGCGGGACGTTCTTCTCGACTAACATCGGATCATTTTCGCACCGGGGCCACCCACCCGCCACGCAGGAACCCGCCATGCCCTCCTTCGACGCCGTCTGCGAACCGAACCTGGTCGAACTTCGGAACGCGGTCGACAATGCTTCAAAAGAGATAGCAACCCGCTTCGACTTCAAGGGCACTTCGGCCGCGATCGAGCTGAAGGACCAGGACGTCACGCTGCTCGGCGACGCCGAGTTCCAGCTGCAGCAGATCGAGGACATCCTGCGCGGCAAGCTCGCCAAACGCAATGTCGACCCGCGCTACCTGGACCGCGGCACGGTGCAGAAGATCGGCGGCGACAAGGTGAAGCAGGTGCTGCGCGTGAAGAGCGGCATCGACGCCGAGCAGGCGAAGAAGATGACGCGGCTGATCAAGGACAGCAAGCTCAAGCTCCAGGCGTCGATCCAGGGCGATGCGGTGCGCATCAGCGGCGCCAAACGCGACGACCTGCAGGCCGCGATGGCGCTGATCAAGAAAGAGGTCGCCGACCTGCCGGTGACGTTCGACAATCTGCGCGATTGAACGGCCCGGCCCGGCGTCATCGTCGGGGCGCCGACAGCACCGATCGGCCTCAGGCCTTGCGCTGACTCCAGGGTGGCGCCAGCTTCAGCTTCCACCCGCCCGGTGCCGGCGGATAGACCAGGTTCAGCCGCCCATCCCACCACTGGTT
>JAFECV010000486.1 GCA_018241985.1 Pseudomonadota bacterium
ACGGCTTTCGCTTCGTCTACGGCCCGTTGGTGGCGCTCGATACGGCGCGCCGCACGATAGGCATCGCCCCGATCCGCGACGAAGACGGCGAAGTGCTGCTGCCGGCGCGCGAGCTGGCCTACGACCGGCTCGTGCTGGCGGTCGGCAGCACCTCGCGCTACTTCGGCGTGCCGGGCGCGACCGAACACACGCTGTCGCTGAACGACCCGGCGTCGGCGGAGCAGTTTCGCCTGCGCATGCTCAAGCTGCTGGCGGCGGCCGACCTGCGCAAGCAGCGCGACGGCGCGGGCAGCGTGGACATCGTGATCATCGGCGGCGGCGCGACCGGGGTCGAACTCGCCGCCGAGCTGCGCGAGGCGAGCGCGGTGCACACCCGCTACGGGATCCGCCGCCTCGATCCGGACCGGGACGTGCGCATCACCGTGCTCGAGGGCAGCCCGCGCGTGCTGGCCCCGCTGACCGAAAAAGTTTCGACCGCGGCGGTCGAACTGCTGCGCCAGCGCCATGTCGCGGTCCACACCGATTGCCAGGTGACCCGCATCGACGCCGACGGCGTCGTAGACGCGGCCGGGCGCCGCTACCCGAGCGACATCACGGTCTGGGCCGCCGGCATCGAAGCGCCGCCGCTGCTGCGCGCGCTCGGCCTGCCGGTGAACAACGTGGGCCAGGTCGAGGTCGATGCGCAACTGCGCGTCAAGGGCTTGGCCGGCGTGCTGGCGCTGGGCGACTGCGCCGCCTGCGCGGGCAAGGACGGGCGGTTACTGCCGCCGCGCGCACAGACCGCGCACCAGCAAGCGGACTACCTGCGGCATGCGCTGCTGGGCGAGGACCGGGGCCGCGCCTGGCCCGAGACCCCATATGCCTACCGCGATCACGGCTCGCTGGTTTCGCTCGGCACCGACACGACGGTCGGCAGCCTGATGGGCGGGCTGTTCGGCGCGACCTGGTTCGTCGAGGGGCTGTTCGCGCGCCTGATGTACATGAGCTTGCACCTGATGCACCACGAGGCGGTGCTCGGCGCGCGCCGTACCGCGGTGCTGGCGCTGGCGCGCTTCCTGGTCAAGCGCGCGACGCCGCGCGTCAAGCTGCATTGAGGCGGCCGGTGGCTGCCGGGCCGCCCGCGGATCGGGGTTCAGGCCGATCGTTGCTCCTCGGCGATCAGTCGCGCCAGCAGCCTGCGCACGCGCACCGGAGCCACGTCGTTGCTCAGCAGCACCGGATTCAGCGCAAAGAAGTCGCTGGTGCCCATTTCCTGGTGCACCGCTTCGATGATCGGTCCGTCCTCGGTGACGAAAGCCTCGTGCATGAGCTTGATCTTCATCTCATTGAACGCGCCGTCATCGACGATGTGGTTGCGTCTCGTGGCGAAGAAGTAGTGCGTCTCGTCCTTGCTGGCTGGCGTGCAGGTGTGCAGGTCGTACTGACCGACCGAATCCTTCAGGTCCAGTCGGCCATCGCCCTGGATGGCCCCCACGTCGAGCTGGATGTTGGCCGGCGCCGACCAGGTGATGTCGAAGAACATGCGTGCCTCGGCCTGCGGGTCGGGCAAGAAGTTCGCGAGGATCATCATGGGCGGCGTCTGCTTCCACTCCCAGCGTGCGTTGACGGTGTTGTTGGACTCCTTGACCGGCGGGATCAGCGGCGTGAGTTGTCCACGCGTGGTAATGATTTCGCCATGCACATGATCGATGTGACTCAGGTCCATCACGTTGTCCACGATGAGCTCGTAGTGCGCCTTCATCGGCATGTAGGTGTGGGCCAGGCTGGTGGCTGGCGCTTCGTTCAGCGGGCTGAAATCGGGCAGGAGAGACGGGTCGGCGGGCCGGTCGCTCATCCAGATCCACACGAAGCCATACTTCTCCAGCAAAGGATAGCTGCGCACCCGCGCGGCCGAAGGAATCAGGCCTTTACCGTGCGGGTTGTGGGTGCATTGGCCATCGCAATCGAACCGCAGGGCGTGGTACTTGCACACCACCTGGTCACCCTGGCGCGTGCCCAGCGACAGTGGCAGGAAGCGGTGCGGGCAACGATCCTGCATCGCCACCGGCGTGCCATCCGCCTTGCGGTAGAACAGCACGTTGGTGTCGAGCAGTTTGCGGCTGAACAGATCCTCGGTCGGAATTTCCCGCGATAGCGCCGCCGCGTACCAGCAGTTGCGCAGATACTGCGATTCGGCCTTTGCCGCGCGTGCGGCCGTCTCGGCGGTGACTTGGGTATCCATCGTTTGTCTCCTTGGAGTGGTGGGAATGCTCGATATGAGCGGGGTTGAAGAAACGGGTTGGCTGGGTACTACTTACACAAA
>JAFECV010000487.1 GCA_018241985.1 Pseudomonadota bacterium
CCCGGCGCCCCAAGCGGTTGCAGAGTCGTCAGCGACCGTGTGGCTGACGCGACGGGTAAAATCTCGGGTTTGCCCGGTGCGGCACAAGCACGATTCATACTTCAAATCCAGGAAAACCTACATGGCAACCGAACGTACGCTTTCGATCATCAAACCCGACGCCGTCGCGAAGAACGTGATCGGCCAGATTTACGCCCGCTTCGAGGCCGCAGGCCTGAAGGTGATCGCTGCCCGCATGGCCCAGCTGTCGCGCGCCGAGGCCGAGGCGTTCTACGCGGTGCACAAGGAGCGCCCGTTCTACAAGGACCTGGTGGAATTCATGATCTCCGGCCCGGTGATGGTGCAGGTGCTCGAGGGCAAGAATGCGATCGCGAAAAACCGCGACCTGATGGGCGCGACCGATCCGAAGAAGGCGGATGCCGGCACGATTCGCGCCGACTTCGCCGACAGCATCGATGCGAATGCGGTGCATGGCTCGGACGGGCCCGACACCGCGCGGCAGGAGATCGGCTTCTTCTTCGCCGGAATGAACATTCATTCGCGCTGATCCAGTCCCGCCCCATGCAATGACGGCCAACCTGCTCGACTTCGATCTGGACGGCTTGGCCGCGTTCTGCGAGCGGCACGGGGAAAAACGCTTCCGCGCGACGCAGCTGTTTCGCTGGATCCACCAGAAGGGCGCGGCTGACTTCGACGCGATGAGCGACCTCGCGCTGTCGCTGCGCGGCAAGCTCGGCGGCATCGCGCGCGTCGAGGGGCTGCCGGTGGCTTCGCAACAGGTGTCGCAGGACGGCACGATCAAGTGGCTGTTCGACGTCGGCGGCGGCAACGCGGTCGAGGCGGTGTTCATCCCCGAGGCGGACCGGGGCACGCTGTGCGTGTCGTCGCAGGCGGGATGCGCGGTCGGCTGCCGCTTCTGCGCGACCGGGCACCAGGGCTTCAGCCGCAACCTGACCAGCGGCGAGATCATCGCGCAGCTCTGGTTCGCCGAGCATTTCCTGCGTCGGCATCTGGAGCAGGATGAGCGCGTCATCTCGAACGTGGTGATGATGGGCATGGGCGAGCCGCTGCAGAACTACGCGGCGCTGGTGCCGGCGCTCAAGACCATGCTGGACGACCATGGCTACGGCCTGTCGCGCCGGCGCGTGACGGTGTCGACCTCGGGCGTGGTGCCGATGATCGACCGCCTCGCCGCCGACTGCCCGGTCGCGCTCGCGGTCTCGCTGCACGCGCCGACCGATGATCTGCGCGACCGTCTCGTGCCGCTGAACCGCAAGTATCCGCTGGCCGAACTGCTGGCGGCGTGCCGGCGTTACCTGCAGCATGCGCCGCGCGACTTCATCACCTTCGAGTACTGCATGCTGGCCGGCGTGAACGACAGCGTTGCGCAGGCGAAAGAATTGATCGCGCTGCTGCGACGGGCGGGGCCGGACGGCTGGTGCAAGCTGAACCTGATTCCGTTCAATCCGTTTCCGGGGTCCGGCCTGACGTGCTCGGCGCCGAACCAGGTCGCCGCGTTTGCCGAGGTGCTGGGCGAGGCGGGTATCGTCACGACGGTGCGCAAGACGCGCGGCGACGACATTGCCGCCGCCTGCGGCCAGCTCGCGGGCGACGTGCGCGACCGCACTCATGTGCAAGGGCGCATCGCGCGCCAGCGTGCGGTGCCGCTCCAGCCCTTTGAGGCGACGATGGCTGCGGCCAAGGAGGACTAGGCGATGAATCGGGCCCTGGCTGGCAACAGGATCGTCGTGCAGTGGCTGCTGCGGCTCGGGTTCGGGGCCGCGGTGCTGACCGGGCTCGCGGGTTGCGCGTCGCATCCGGGCGGCGCCGCGCTGCCGTCGGCCGGCGCCGACATCACGACCGAGTCGGACCTGACGCCGGCGCACAGGCTCGCGCAGACACGGCTCGACCTGGCGGTCGGCTATTACCAGCGCGGTGAGACCAAGGTGGCGCTCGACGAGGTGAAGCGTGCACTGGCCTCGGACCCGAACAATGCCGAGGCGTACAACATGCGCGGGCTGATCTACATGCGGCTCGAAGACTATTCGCTGGCCGAAGACAGCTTCCTGCGCGCGCTCGCCCTCAAGCCGCGCGACGGCGCGATCCTGCACAACTACGGCTGGATGCTGTGCCAGCAAAGGAAGTTCGCGCAGGCCGATGCGGAGTTCCGGCAGGCGCTCGCGATCCCGACTTACGGCGATCGAGCCAAGACGCTCAAGGCCCAGGGGGTGTGCGAGTTGCAGGCCGGCGACAAGAAGCAGGCCGAGGCGACGCTGGCGCAGGCGTACCAGCTCGAT
>JAFECV010000488.1 GCA_018241985.1 Pseudomonadota bacterium
CATCGAGCACCTCGACGCGCCAGCCGCGCCGCGCGAGGCTGGCCGCCACGGCCGCACCGGCGAGGCCGCCGCCGACCACCGCGCAGCGGCCGGTGGCGGCCGGATCGCGGCTGTCGGCGGACTTCCAACGGCGGGGCTGCCAGTGCGGATCGAACCGTCCGCGCAGCGCGGCGGGCGTTGGCTCGTCGTCTGCCGTGGTGCCGGGCGTTGCGGGACGTGGCGGCGCAGGGCATTCGTCGGCGCGCTCGTCGGCGAACTGGAAACCGATCTGCGCCAACTGGGCGCGAAATTCCGGCCCCGCTTCCTGCGCGACCAGCGTCGTGCCGCGCCGGCAGCAGCGCGCCAGGGCCTTGCAGGCCTGCAGATCCCAGGCCGCCTCGCCCTGCGCCGGCGTCTGCGCCTCGTGCGGCGCAAGGTAGATCGCGTCGGCCTCGAACTGCTGCGCGCGCAGCATCGGCAGCAGGTCGCCGACGCAAAGGGTCAGCAGCACCCGGCCGCCGTCGAACGCCATGCGATGCAGACCCGGCAGCAGGCCGAAGCATTGCGCGCGCAGCGGTCCGGCCAGCTCAGACGGTGCCGATTCGAGGTCGCGCGCATCGGCCGTCGCGGTGATCGCGACGAAGTGCAGCAGGCGCGGCCGCTCTAGGTCGCGCCGCCAGGCGTCCCAGGCAGCCAGAAAGCCGCGGCCGCGCTCGAAGCCGATCGCCAGGACGCGCCACTGCGGCCGGCCCGCCCATGCGGCGGGCAGGTCCAAGTCACGAACGAGCGGATCGGAGGCGGGCTGCGGCACCGGGCCGAGGTTGGCGCGGACGCTTGCGACGGGTCAGCGTGACGGCGGCACGTAGCCCGCCGCCTTTTCAGCGCCTTCGCCGAAGAAATGCGCTTCCATCTGCTTGGCCAGATACTGCCGGGCGCGCGGGTCCGCAAGGTTCAGCCGGTTCTCGTTGACCAGCATGGTCTGGTGCCGGAGCCAATCGGCCCAGGCCTCTTTGCTGACGTTCTCCCACAGGCGCTTGCCGAGCTCGCCCGGATACGGCGGAAAGTCCAGGCCTTCCGCCTCGCGTCCGAGTTTGATGCAGTGAACCATGCGGGCCATGAAAGCCACCTCTGAAGAACGTGCTGCATCGGACTCTACCAAGGTTCGGGCGCCGGGACCGGGGGCCGCCGCGAAGTCCGTATCGGCCGTGACGGCGACCGGATCGGCGGCCCCGCGGCGCGGCATGGCGGGCAAATACGGTCGGCGCATGCGGCAGCACACTCGCCGCAGAAGGATCGCAGCACGATATGACGGAACCTTGCTGCGATGGCAGGGTCCAACCCGCCTGGAGACAGCAACGTTCCAATCCCGTGAGCTGCATCGGGAGGAGCCGGGTGCTGCGTCGACGACCCGTAGGCCGCCGGGGTGGCCTGTTGCGGTCGTTTTTTGTTGGCGCATGGACCTTGGAGGGACTCGACATGAAGAAGCACATGAAGAAGCATTTGACGAAGCGTCTTGCTGTCTTCGGCGTTGCATTGGGTGCGTTTGCCTGCGCTCCCGCGTTCGCGGCCTGCACGACCACGGTCGGCGCGGTGATGTCGCTGACCGGGTCGCTGGGCGTGCTCGGGCAGAAGATCGCGCAGGGCGCGGAGCTCGCCGTTGCGGACCTGAACAGCGCGGGCGGCGTGAACGGCTGCGAGATGAAGCTGTCGCTGCTCGACGACCAGACCAGCCCGTCGGTCGGCGTCGACGCCGCGAAGAAGCTGGTCGACGTGCAGCAGGTGCCCGCCATTGTCGGCGCCTTGTCGAGCGGTGTCAGCGCGGCGATCCTGACCTCGGTGACCGCGCCGAGCAAGGTCGTGCAGATCTCGCCGGCGTCGACCTCGCCGACCTTCACCGATCTGGCCGAGCAGGGCAAGACCGGCGGCTACTGGTTCCGCACCTGTCCCTCGGACGCGCTGCAGGGCGTCGCGATGGCCAAGGTCGCGCATGACGCCGGCCTCCGAAAAGTCGCGGTGATGTACCTGAACAATCCGTACGGCCAGGGCCTGAGCAAGGAGTTTTCGGACGCCTTCAAGCAACTCGGCGGCACGGTGACCCTGCTGCACGTCGACCAGCTTCTTCGCCGCATCGACCCCAACCGACGGACTGGTCTGGTCGTCGAGCAGCGACAGCTTCATTTCGCAGCCGTTCACGCCGCCCGCGCTGTTCAGGTCCGCCACGGCGAGTTCCGCGCCCTGCGCGATCTTCTGGCCGAGCACGCCCAGCGAGCCGGTCAGCGACATCACTGCGCCGACCGTGGTCGTGCAGGCCG
>JAFECV010000489.1 GCA_018241985.1 Pseudomonadota bacterium
CGCTCGGCCAGTTCGTCCAGGTACTCGTCCACCCCTTGCCCTTCGCGCGCGAGGAAGCGTTCCACCGCGTCGGCGAACGCCGGGTGCGCCAGCCAATGCGCGCTGCTGGTGCGGGTCGGCAGCAGCGCCCGCGCCATCTTGTGCTCGCCCTGCGCGCCGCCCTCGAACCGGGCGATGCCATGCGCGATGCACCAGGCCAGCGGCTGGTAGTAGCAGGCCTCGAAATGCAGGCAATCGACGCGTTCGAGCGCGCCCCAGTAGCGGCCGTAAGCGACGCGCTCGGGCGCCTTCGGTGCGGGCGGCCGCGAGGAATTTGAATCGAATGGGGCTGCAGCCGGCTCAAGGCATTCGTTGATTGCTATCAAACTGGTAGCGATCGGCCGGCCGGCGCGCTCGGCGACGAACAGCACCCAGTGCTCGGGCAGGGTGGCGGCAATGCGGTGGAAGAAGTCGCGGCGCAGGTAGGGCGCGTTGCCGTGCTCGAGGTAGGTGCGCTCGTAGCAGCGGTAGAAGAAGTCCCAGTCGCGCGCGGCGATGTCGCGGCCCTGCGACCAGCGAAAAACCACCCCCGCCTCGGCCACCTTGCGCCGCTCCTGGCGGATCTTCTTGCGCTTGTCGTGGTTCAGGCTGGCCAGGAAGTCGTCGAAGTCGGCATAGGGAGATGCGTGTGGCGCCGCACCGGCGAGCCGGTTATGCCAGTGGAACTGCACCTGGTGCCGCAGCATCATGCCGGCGTCGGCGCAGGCGGCCAGGTCGTCGGCGCTGCCAAACAGCAGATGCAGCGATGAAAGCTCTTGCTCGCGGCACCAGGCGATCAGCGCGCGCACCAGTGCACGGCGCGCCGCTGCGTCTTCGGCCAGCAGCCGCGCGCCGGGCACCGGGGTGAACGGCGACGCGACCAGCGCCTTCGGGTAGTAGGGCAGGCCGAAGCGCGTATAGGCGTCGGCCCAGGCCCAGTCGAACACGTATTCGCCCCAGGAATGGTCCTTCAGATACAGCGCGCAGGCGGCCGCCAGCCGCGTGCCGCGCCACAGCGTGAAGAAGCGCGGCGTCCAGCCGGTGCGCGGCGTCGCGCTGCCGCTCTCGTGCAGCGCCGCCAGGTATTCGTGCCGCATGAACGGCGTCGCCTCGGGCTGCGCGGCGAGCAGCGCGTTCCAGTCCGGCGCCGGCACCTCGAGCGGGCTGGCCAGCACCCGGATGACATAATCGTTTGTTCTTTTTTCCGCTATCCGCATGACGCTCAAGATCCGTGTCGCGCAGTTCGATTTCGTCGTCGGCGACATGGCCGGCAACGCGCGCAGAATCATCGACGCCGCGCGCGCATCGCATGCCGACGGCGCGCGGCTGCTGCTGACGCCGGAACTGTCGATCTGCGGCTACGCGGCCGAGGACCTGTTCCTGCGCCCGGCCTTCATCGCCGCCTGCGATGATGCCGTGAAAACCGTGGCCCGCGAACTGGCCGGGTTAAAGGGCATGGTGGTCGTGGTCGGCCACCCCACCGGCGGCGACGAGCGCACGCGAAGCAGGGCGGTGCAGCACCGCAGCAACGCGGCCAGCGTGCTGAGCGAGGGCCGTGTGCTGGCGCGCTACGCGAAGCGCGAACTTCCGAACTACCAGGTGTTCGACGAGCGCCGCTACTTCACGCCGGGCCACGATGTCTGCGTGTTCCCGGTCGGCGAAGGCGCGGACCGGCGCAACGTCGGCCTGCTGATCTGCGAGGACGCATGGTTCGACGAGCCGGCGCGGCTGGCGAAGGCGGCCGGCGCCGAACTGCTGGCGGTGATCAACGCGTCGCCGTTCCACGTCGGCAAGGCCGCCGAGCGCGAGGCGACGATGCGCCAGCGCGCGCAGGCCTGCGCGCTGCCGCTGGTCTACGCGCACCTGGTCGGCGGGCAGGACGAGGTGGTGTTCGAGGGCCGCTCGTTCGCGCTGCAGGCCGACGGCCGGCTCGCCGGCGCGGCCCCCGCTTTCAAGGAAGATCTGTTCGAAGTGCAGGTGGAATCTTCGCAGTCTGCTATCAACCTAATAGCAAACACGGCGCCGACGCTGAGCCCGGAGGCCGAACTCTGGGACGCGCTGGTGCTGGGCGTGCGCGACTACATCGGCAAGAACGGCTTTCCCGGCGCGATCATCGGCCTGTCCGGTGGCATCGACTCGGCGCTGGTGCTCGCGGTGGCCGTGGACGCGCTCGGCCCGGATCGGGTGCGCACCGTGATGATGCCGTCGCCGTACACCGCCGACATCAGCTGGATCGACGCGCGCGAGATGGCGGAGC
>JAFECV010000048.1 GCA_018241985.1 Pseudomonadota bacterium
CTGGCGCCGCATCTCGTCGGCGAAGTGTGGGATGTCCATGACAAGTAGATCCGTGAACGGCGGCACCATCGCCGCCGTGTTCAGGATCTCGTGCCTTCCGGCCGGTGCAAGCCCGCCGCCATCAACCCGAGACACACACCTTTAGCCCGATAAAATCGATCCTCGCGCGATGTGCCATCCGGCGCTGCGCGATCCCCTCATCACAAAGATCAACATCGAGAACCATGGCAACTGCGAAGAAAACCACCAAGCTGGCACCTGCAACGAAGACCGCCAAGGCCAAGACTCCCGCTGCAGCGGTCGTCCGTCCCATCAAGGACACCTTCACCAAAGGGGCTCTGACAAACCACCTAGCGGAACTGTCGGGCGTCGAGCCCAAGGCCGTGAAGGCCGTGCTGGCCGCCCTGGAGACCACCGTGCTCGGAGCGGTCAACAAGAAGGGCGCGGGCGAGTTCACCCTGCCCGGCCTGCTCAAGATCGGTGTGCAGAAGGTTCCCGCCAAGCCCAAGCGCAAGGGCATTAACCCGTTCACGAAAGAGGAACAGGTCTTCGCGGCGAAACCCGCGACCGTGCGCATCAAGGCCCGCGCGCTCAAGAAGCTCAAAGACGCCGCGCTCTGAGTTGGCTCAGTAGCGGCCCGATCATCCGTGCCGCCCCGCCCAACCGTTCGACCGGCATCGCCCTACGAAGCGCTACAGCCTGGATGTCGGGAAGCGACGTCAGTTCGAAGGGCGAGGACTTTCGCTACCCCTCGCCCCCTTGGCTGTCCTGCTGACCCTTGATCATATGGGCCAACGCCCTGATGAACGGTTGCGCCGCACACATCGCGACGTTCTCACGGTTGTCCCAGGCACTTTGGATACCGATCAACCGATAGTCATAGGCCGAACCCTGCGGAGGATGCCGTGTACCGAAGACAGGGCCTCCGCTCATCCCGCCAATGTCGAACTGTCGCTCCCATTCCGCGACGGTCTCGAAGTCGACCCTAGCGAATAGGCGTTGATGCTTCGTCGGCCGCAAGTCGGCAGGTCGTTCAGGCAGGTGTATCACGCGCACCGTGACGTGGCTTTTCAATGAAGGCCTGTCATGATTCAAGGTCGCGAACTGGATTGGCAGGCCGACCAGAGTCCAGAACGAAAACTCCTCCAGATCCTCCGCGTCCCACTGTTCCTTCCTGACCGGAACGATGCCGCTCTTTGCGAGCGCGATCGACGCCATCGGATCCAGGAGGTACGCCGCGTAATCCAGTCCATCTTCATGGAAGAAAAGGATGTCCTTGTCGAGATTCACATCCACCGGATACGCCGGGAACCCGTGGTCGGTGACCATCGAATCGTCGATAGCCCAATCCGACAGGATCGAACCATGGGCTACTGCTTGCCTCAGCTCCGCGAAGACATGCCCGGCCGTGATGGCGAGCAGGACGCCCTCGACATCGACCACGAAGGCGCTGAAGTTGTAGCGTTTCGGCCTTCCGCCATTGGATGCCTTGGCATGTTCACCGGAGTCCACACACGTCAGGTTGATGTAGTGCCGATGAAGATTTCTCAGGTCTGCATGATTCAGAATCAGTTCGTCCGCCACCGCTATCCCCTGTCAAGGCCGCTGTGCTGAGCCAAGGTCCACGTGGCCAGGCCCCAGATACTCCAGCGAGAACTTGCCGAGATCGCCGGCTGAGGTCGCGACGATCAAACCCTTGGAACTGGGCGTCCAACCGAGCGTCCCGACCTCCCGGAAGTCGGCCGTGAACACGCTGCGTTCCTTCCCCGGCCCGCCTCCAAGGCGCAATGGCGTGCCGGGCGGCATCGGGACGCCTTGCCACGCGATGGGGCTCGTGTATTCGGTCGCGGCCCACGCTTGCACGGCCTGCGCGCCACCATGTCCATGGAAATCGAGCCACAGCGTATGCGATTCCGGTGTTGGCCAGTTTGGCGACGCGGACAAAGCCTGCACTTCGTCCGAAGCAAGCCAAGCCATCAGGCCGCGGATCGAATCGAAGTTCGCCCCCGTGGACGTGACGGCCTGGATGGCCGCCAGCCGCGATCCAAAGCCCGCCTGAATCAGTATTGCGGCGGCGATCACCAGCGTCCCCGTTTCCAGTGCAGCAACGGCGTGCGCCCGAGGGTAATCGGAAAGCTTGGCCTCGTCCGAGAACAGGTCTTCGTGCGCCTCTGCACGCACCCGGACTGCCTCCATCGCCCAAGGCAGGTTGTAGACGAAGGCCTGTTCGATGAACTGCACGGCTTCGTCGTTGTCCCTCGACGAAGCCTCGGACACTGGTTCCCCGATAAGCCAGCGTCTAAGCAAGGGCTTCCAGCCGTCGATCAGCTTCTCTGGCCGGAACGGCGAGATGTCGAACGCGATCTCGGCGAAGGCCGTGATCGCAGCGACTGCCTCTTCCTGATCACCGGCGCCGATGTTCACATTGGCCGCCAGCAGGAGGCGCTCCAGCTCTGGCGCGCGCTCGTCGAGTGCCTTTCCAGCGGCAAGCCCCACGCCGGCAAGGAAGTACCCTCGCCGTTGTGTCGGCGTGCTGTTGCGCCAGATGTACTTGGCGCGAGCATGCAACCCCGCCGGCAGCATTCTCCGAACGTCTTCCTTGTAGCGTGCGAGGCGTCGCTGGAACAGCGAAGCCACCAGGATCTCGTCGAGCTTGGTCTCGACCTCGGCATCGAGCACGAAGGTCTCGCCGAGCAAGCTGAAGATCGCGGTGTCCAGGCTCGCCAGATGCTGGCCCCATCGTTGCCTCGCGTCGCCGGCCTCCTCGGCTGCCTCGGAGGCGAGCACCGGAAACTCCCATGCGGCCTGACCGGCAACGTACTCGATCAACTGGTCAGCATCGCGGGAGCCCAACTTCTTGATCATCCGGCTGAGCAACGCCACGACCAGCCGGAGCAGGCCACTTTCCATCTCCCGACCAGCCTGGTTCGACACCAGTTCCTGCCAGTCGTTGCGCCGCTGGCGGTGGTTGTCGAACATCGGATAGAGCACCAGGCCTTCGACGTCGATGTAGGCGCGCCCGGCTCGACCGACGACATTGCGGAACTCCGAAGCGGCGAGAAGATCGCGGCCGCGCCTCACCCCGCGAAAGACCAGCGAAGTCGCGGCGAGGTTGAGACCCTGGGCCAACGTCGGCGATGACACCGTGACGCGAAGCACGCCCTCCCGCAGCAATCGCTCGACCTCCTTGCGGTACGGTGTGGGCAACGCGCCGTGGTGGACCGCCACGCCCAGCTTCAGGCACGCCAGGATGTCGTGGTCGGGCCCGAACCATTCCGTGCCGACGGCCAATGCCGTCGCCAGCGCGGAGACCGGTTGCACGAGCACCGACTCGATGTGGCCCCGCTTGTGCATCTCGATGATGCTCGCGGCCAGGGGCAGCACCGAACGACGCATCGGGCAAAAGACGAGGACGGTCTGGCCCTCTTCCACTAGGCGCCAGGCCGTTGCGATGCACAGTTCCCCCTGGTCGGCCGGGAACAGTTTTCTGGCGCGACCGCGCGTCGGTTTCTTCGCGACCACGAACTTCGGGATGAAGGGCTTTTCGTCACCCACGCTCACGCCGAGCTGAGCATGCTGGCCTTTCCATTCGACCTCGCCGAAGCGCAGCCGGGTCGGTCGCCAGTCGTCCTTGATGAGCCCGTCAGGCTGATCGCGCGTCAGCCAGGCGGCGAAGTCCTCCAACTGGTGTCCATCGGGCAAGATCGCCGAGAGGCATACGATGCGCCGTCCGGCAGCGTCGGACCGCCGCAGCAAGCGCTGAATCTGAGCCTCGTAGCGCACCTCGCGCTCGCCCAGTCCGATCATGTGGCCTTCGTCCAGCACCACCAGACCCACGTCGTCCAGCAGCGTCGGATCACTACGCAGCGCGAAATCGAGCTTCTCGAGCGTGGCAATGACGATGTCTGTCGAGCGCAAGGCATCGACATCCGCGCCGCTGGCACCGATGCTGCCGTACAAGCTGGAAACGGACTTGCCCAATGGGGCAAAGGTACGCCGCAGCCCAACCTCGGTCTGCGCGGACAGCGCCCGAAGCGGCGTGACGAAGACGATGCGCTTACCCCGCGCCAGGCAGGCCAAGACGCACAGCTCCGCGATGCGCGTCTTGCCGGCGCTGGTGGGCAGCGACAGCACCAGGTTCGTGCCGGCATCAAGCACACGCCGCGCCGCCTGGAGCTGTGATGGCCAGAGCTCGACCTCAGACTTGCTCCTGCGGTAGAGCGAGGCGATGAAGAGCTTGCGCAGTCGGGCCCAGTCGCCGACCTCGGCGCCGGGCGGCCCGGAAAGCGGCAGGACCTTGTGGAAGCTGGTCTCCCAAAGACCGCCCAACAAATGGATCGCCAGACGGTGACACCACCAAGCGGGCACGAGTTCAAGCTCGCCGGCGACCTCGAGACCGCGCTGCAAGCGCCCGCGCGCAAGCGGTAACAAGGCATCGTCGCCGCGTTCCAGAGCCAGCATCGCGACCGCCAGCGCGGCCATGAAGTTGTCCTCCAGGGCAATAAGCACAGCGCCAATCCGCTCATCGGACGCCCCAGCACCATCCGTGTCGTCGCCATCGGCCAATGTGTCGGGCCGCCCCAATGCGGCAACAACCGCACCCTCGCCCCCCTGGCCCGAGGAGAACCATGCGCCGACATCCCCGGCCAGGCCGTCGAGATCGCGGAGCATCAGCTTCGCCAGCCCCTTCTCCATCGCCGAAAGGTTCGCGTCGACCAGACCCTGGTGCAGCAGCGAGTAGGCTCGTGCGGAAAAGCGGCCCAGGTGATAGGCCGCCGCGGCGACGAGGCGATGGAAGTCGCGCTCCGCGCTGGCCGTCCCCCGCGCAACCACGGCTTCGAGCGCTTCGGCGGCTACCTCGAAGGCCCTGCGAGCCGTCTCGGCGTCGCCGTCCAAGTCGACGTACCGCAGGCCATGCTGCAGCAGCGAGTAGCCATAGGACAGCAAATCGTCCGACAGCTCAGCGCCGAAATTCGGTGCATCTTCCGGCAGAGAGCCATCGCGCCAGATCATCGCGCGCGCCTGGCCACGGGCGAGCAGCCGGGCACGGAATCCCGGCACCACGGCCGCGTCAATGTTGGCTTTCAGTTCCTCGAGTGTCGCAGCCATTATTTGCCCCCCTTGCCGATCGCCGCGAAGACCGCTTTGATGAAGTCCTGGTGCCCTTCAACATGAAGGCCGACGTAGTGCTGTGGCACGGCACCGGTATAGGACTGCAGGTTGGTTTTCAGAAGTTTCAACGGGTCGTTGCCCGAGAAAGTGAAGAGCATGTGCGAAACCTGGGAGGCACGGATGCCGTCCTTGAGCAGGGCCTTGTCCAGCGCATCGCCGAGCACCGTGTCGCCGGACTCGTTCGAGCGGTCGGCGACAAACGCGAGCGCATGCGGCGACGGGAGCCCGCTGTTGGCGCAGAGCGCCGCCCTGGCTTCGTCGATGACAGCCGTGCGCATCCCTGCCCGGCTCTTGACCTCTGCCTTGAGGATCTTCAGGCTGCCACTTTTCGGATCCAGGTTGAAGGCCAGCACGTCTTCGCCGCGCATCGACATATTGCGATGGTCCTTCCAGCGCAAACGCCTGATGCCGAGATTGAAGGGCGTGGCCTCATACACATACGCGTTGCACAGGATCTCGCCCAGATCGCCGGAGCGGATGGATGCCTGCGTTGGGAGCTTCTGCTCGACATGGGCGGCGGCAGCCGGCTTGCCCAGCTTCTTCAGCAGACCCGCGATGCGCTTCGGATCCGTGTAATAGCCCGGAACGGCCTTCGCGATCGCACCAATCGCTTGTGCTTGCTTACCGGCAGCAATACCCAGCCCGCGCAACCTGTGCGTCCGAACGGACTCCTCGGTTCCGACACTCCACTTCGCGAACTCCATCATCTCCTCCTATTGTTCTTGGTGATCAGCCGACCTGGGAACACCCCTCGCCCGCATGTTTCCCAGGTTTGAACTACGGCGACTCCTTGCCCGGCACGATGTCGACGCCAATCCGATCGGCCAGATTCAGCAGCTGCGCATAGGTCTGTTCGTGTTTCAGCAGGTTGCGCGAATCGCCGACCTGCTGCAGCGCGCCTTTGGGAATTCGGTCGCCGAACAGCATCACAGCGCGTGCCGAGTCGTCCTGGCGGGAGATCCAGGACAGCCCCTGAATGTCCGGATATTGGGCGTGGATGGCCTCGGCCCATCGGCGCGTCGCCGGGTACTGGTCCTTCTCGGTATCGATGAGCTGCTTGCGCTGCACCCCCAGCTTGCGCAACGCCACGCTGCCGAGGTCGGCGAGCTTCAGTGCGTGCTTTACCTTGACCTCGGAGTGCAATTGCCCTTCCAGCTTGCGCTTGTCGTAGTGCTTGAAGCCGGGGGCATGCGATACATCGTGGAACACCGACTCCATGGCGGCCGCCTCAAATGTGGCCGCGGCATAGAGGGTCGGGATGAGGTCGCCCTTGGTGTCGCGGATCGGGCTGAAGCGCGCGTTGCCCTTCAGACCCGGATTGAACTGGTCGGCCTCGTACAGATCCTGATGCACACGGTGCAGCACCTGTTCGGCGGGCAACGTCCACGGAGTGATGTGAAGCGTGGCCGGTGGCGCCGGGGTTGTCGTGCCGTCGCCGCCTGCGGGAGGTGACGCGCTGGCGGCTGGCGGGGCCTTGCGCGGCTTAGGCATGCGCAACGCCTTCCATCTCGTCGCTGGCGGCGGCAATGACCTGCTCCGGCTGGGTCGCCAGCACATCCTGCGGGCGCCGGCCACCCAGGAAGCTGTTGGCCGAGAGGAACCAGTAGGCCAGCCCCCAGCCGTCCTTCTCGTCGCCAAAGACCTCCAGGACCGACTTCAGGGCCTTGCGTGGCCGCCAGTCGGCTTCGGGGTCCAGGCCGTAGCCAGGGAAGTAGTCGACGCCGTTGTGGTGGATCGCGAAGATCTGCCGCTGGCGCTTCCATTTGTTGGGTTGCGTGCTCGGATTGGTTGCGCTCAGGCCGGCCAGTTTGGCCAGCTTGGCCGCGGTCAGCCAGTCCGCGCCTTCCAGCACGGCTGTGCGCGAATGCACAAGCATCGCCGCTTCCCGAAGCAGGGTCGGCTCGGGGGGTGCCTTGGGCACCACGGCGTTGACCAATGCCTTCAGGGTCTGCTCGTTCTGCTCGCGCAGCGCCGTATCGATGAACGACACGACGCTGGCCAGCGTCTGCGCCAGCAGGCCAGCGTGCCGGGCGTCGGCCCGCGCCACGGGCAGCACGATCACCCGCTCGGCCTTGACCTTGTCGAGCCGGCTTCGCACCTCGCTCGGGGTGCCGACCAGGGTAGCGAATGCGGCGGGTTCACGGATGGCGGTCATGGCATACTCCAGAGGAAGATTATTTAGATTATCTCACATTTCAATGTTCTTTATAATCCATCAGGTAGCGCAAGGCAAGCGGTACCGCTGGCGCACCCGACAAACGCCACCGGGATTCCCCCATGGATCCGACTGCTTGCCGAATGGCTACGCACGGCCAGTGCCGCCGAACGCGGGCATCGCCGCCATACTGGAAGTTCCCCTGCTTGCGTTGCGCAAGCCTTCCCGGCCCTACCGGGCGTCGCAGTCGTCACCTGCCTGAGAAAGGGCCTCCGCCCTTTCGCTTCATATCCCCCTGGGAGCACTGCTCCCGTGGGGATGGTGTTCCCGTTTTTACTAAAGAGCACCCTCATGTCTCATCGTCATGCCCCCGCATGCCCCTCTTTCCGGGTGAAGGTGTACTGCTCGGCACGCTGGGCTCACATACCTGGTTCCGCTGCCGTCAGTGCGGCATCGACTTCAGCCGCACCCGCCGACCGAGACGTCCCACCCTTGCCGCTGCAGCGACGTCACAGGAGCAGCGAGCATGAGCCGCCATCTCCTGCATCTGATGCACCAGGGCCGCAAGCTCACCGTGGTGGCCGGCTACGACCGGCCGCTGCGCGAGCTGTACCTGCATGTGATCCACGACAACGATGCGGATCACCGAGTGGGATCGGAGCGTAACCACGCTGCTGCTGCCCGACGAGTATTGATCCGCAATGGATCCCTGTTCCAGATCCCCTTGCCACCGCCAAACGCCTCTCCTGCCCGGTGTTGACGCTGGCATCTGTTCGGCTGGCACGCCGTTCGGTGGCGTCAGCCGAACACTGACCTTCGCAATCTGGCTCCGACCAACGCACGCCCTCCCGGGCGTTCCCGAGTCCGCTCGGGCGTCGCGGTCGATACCCGCCTCGCCGCCACGGCAGCGCTGAGCTGCCCATCCACCGCACACCCTGCCCTTTCGCCCACGCGCGCAAGACCAGGGCCGTGATCTTTCGTCCATCCCATCCGGGGAGCTCGCCTCCCCGATGGGTCGGTGCGTTCCCCGCCTTCCTTCGGAGAACCACCGATGACACGCACCACTGCGCCTTCCCTGTGGCTGCCAGGCTTCGACCCGGATGTCCCGGATACCCCAGAGCCGTCCGCCGAGGCGGACCTGTTCGCTGAACTTCCTGCGCCTCAGGCGTCCATTACCCACCCCATCCAGCTTGCGCCTGTCGCCCTCGTGGCCGATGCGCCGATGGAGGCCAAGGTCGAGACCAAGACCAAGACCGAAGCCGAGACTCCGAGCACTGCACCGCGCGCCAGCTGGCGCGTGATCGCCGGCGCCAAGCGAGACACGCCTCGCTCGCTGTGGCCGGCGCTGCAACGCGAGCACCTTTCCGGCCTGGCCGGCACGGCCACCAAGTTCGACGCCAATATGGCCGCGATCCAAGCCCTGCAGGCCCTCGAGGCCGGCCAGCGCCAGCCGGACGCCCCCGAGCGCGGCCAGCTGCTGCGCTTCACCGGCTGGGGCGGCCTGCCCGCCGCCTTCAACCTCGAAGGCACGGACCTCGCTTGGCGCCGCCGCGCTGAGGAGCTGCAGGCGCTGCTGGCCGCCGAGGACTACGAGTCCGCCCGGGCCTCGGTCAACAACAGCCACTACACCGAGGTCCATGTGATCGAGGCCATGTGGCGGGCCGTGGAGCGCTTCGGCTTTACCGGCGGGCGCGTGCTCGAACCAGCGGCCGGGGTCGGCCACTTTCTCGGTGCGATGCCGCGCGCGCTCGCCGAGCGCTGTGCGGTCACCGCCGTCGAGATCGACCGGCTGTCCGGCCGACTGCTGCAGGCGCTGTATGCGCCGCACAGCGCCGACGTGCGCATTGCGCCTTTCGAGAAGGTGGCGCTGCCCGAGAGCTGGTTCGACCTGGTGATCGGCAACGTGCCGTTCGGCAACTACCCGGTCGCCGACACGGGCCCCAAGCCCTACGCGCGTTTCCGCATCCACAACTACTTCTTCGCTCGCGCGCTGGACCTGGTACGCCCCGGCGGCCTGGTGTGCTTCATCACCAGCACCGGCACGATGGAGGCGCGCGCGGACGCCGTACGCGAGTACGTCGCATCCCAGGCCGAGCTGCTGGGCGCGATCCGGTTACCGCAGGGCGCCTTCGCCGGCCTAGCCTCGACGGACGTGCAGACGGACATCCTGTTCCTGCGCAAGCGCCACCCCGGCGAGGCCGTGAGCGGCGCCTGGCTGGAGCGCGTGATGGTGCCCGAGGCACTGCGGCACCCGCGCTGCGTGCAGAAGTACCTGCAGATCAACGCCTGGTACGCCCGGAACCCCGGCTTCTGCATCGGCCAGGTCATGCAGGAGAGCAACGGCTACGAGGAAGTGCCGACGGTCGTGTTCGAGGGCGACCTCGAGCCGGCGCTGGCCGAGCGCATCGCGCTGCTGCCCAGCGGCGTGTCCCAAGCGGCCAAGCCCGTGGCGCTAG
>JAFECV010000490.1 GCA_018241985.1 Pseudomonadota bacterium
TCGGGGATGGCGGTGGGGGTGACTTTCATGAGGTGTCGTTTTATGCAGAAATTCAACGCAGGCTAAACGTGGCCCCGCTCGCATCAACTGCGATCTTGCCGCCGCGACCGGTGTTTGAGGTCACAAACTGTGACCTCAAAGCCGTGAACTCATCTGGCGCAAGTTATAGGCGGTCGCTTTACTATAAATTTGATAGCTATAGGTCAGTATTGGATAAGGGCTAGGCCCAGACTCAGAACAGGAAACTGGTCGCTTCCTCAACTTGGCTGTGCAGTTCGGGCAGGGGTTCAGCCAGGCCCACGCCGGCAAAGCGCGCGGCGATACGCGAACCGAGCCGAGGTTGCGCCGGTGCCTCTTCGGCGACGGCATGGCGCAGGATCTGGCGGACTTCCTCTTCCAAGCTCCAGCCGTGCTCGGCGGCGCGCGCTTTGAGGCTGGCCTTCACCTCGTCTTCGATGTTGCGAACAATGACTTGTGCCATGAGGTGCCTCCGGGGCTGAACGATGCAGAGTGATATCACGGTATCAGGCTGTCGTCCGTTCTTTCAACAGCCGCAACAGGTACTGCCCATAGCCACTCTTCGCCAGCGGCTGCGCCAGCCGCTCGCACTGCGCGGCGTCGATGAAGCCGTTGCGCCATGCGATCTCCTCGGGGCAGGCGATCTTCAGGCCCTGGCGGTGCTCGAGCGTGGCGATGAACTGGCTGGCCTCGAGCAGGCTCTCGTGCGTCCCGGTGTCGAGCCAGGCGTAGCCGCGCTTCATCACCTGCACGTCGAGCTGGCCGCGCTCCAGGTACGCCTGGTTGACGGCGGTGATCTCGAGTTCGCCGCGCGCGCTGGGCTTGACGGCCTTGGCGATGTCGACCACCTGGCTGTCGTAGAAGTACAGGCCGGTGACGGCGTAGTTGCTCTTCGGCGCCTTCGGCTTTTCTTCGATGCTGGTGGCGCGGCCGTCGGCGCCGAACGCGACCACGCCGTAGCGCTCCGGGTCCTGCACGTGGTAGGCGAACACGGTCGCGCCTTCGGGCCGCTGGTCGGCCCGGGCCAGGATCTGCTGCAGGTCGTGGCCGTAGAAGATGTTGTCGCCTAAAACTAGCGCGCTCGGCGCATTGCCTAAAAAAGAGTCGCCGATGATGAACGCCTGCGCGAGCCCGTCGGGGCTGGGCTGCACCGCATAGTGCAGGTTGATGCCCCATTGGCTGCCGTCGCCGAGCAGTTGCGAAAAGCGCGGCGTGTCTTGCGGCGTGCTGATGACGAGGATGTCGCGGATGCCGGCGAGCATCAGCGTGGCGAGCGGGTAGTACACCATCGGCTTGTCGTACACCGGCAGCAGTTGCTTGCTGATCGCCAGCGTCGCCGGGTGCAGCCGGGTGCCGGAGCCGCCGGCGAGGATGATGCCTTTGCGTTGGGTCATGGGTGATTACTGAGATGCCTGAGTACTGTTTCGCAGCACGTACAGGTTGGAGGTTGCCGCGTCGGGAACGGCCGCCAGCGGAATGCCTCGGTCCAGCGTCACCAGCCGGCCGCCGCGGCGTGCAGCCAAGGCCAGCAAATATACGTCAGTCAGATGACGACCCGTTAACAAGTTGTTCCAGACCAGCACGCCACTCTCAAGAAGACTGATGTCGTTGGGCCAGAACTCGTGGCTTGGGTCGGACGCGGCTTCAGCCAGAATATCCGCAACCACCGCGACCGGAGCGCTGTTCGGATAACCCGACGCCGAGAGGATGCGCAAGCATCCGTTCTGCGTCAGCGGACAGGTGGCCCATCCTTGGCTTGCTTCCGCCGCGAACCATTCCGACGCAACGCCATGGTGCACGTGCTCGGAATCGAAGAGCGCGATCAGCACGCTGACATCCAGCAGCGCGCGCATCAAACGCCCTCTTGGTCACGAAGCTCGTTGACCTCCTCGGCCGTCACCAGATGCCCGCGTCGCGGCAACGTGCGCAGTCCGGCGATCGAGCGGCCGCTCGGTTGCCCGCTCTTGTCGCCGCCGAGCATCGCCTGTCGCGCGAGGCGCGACAGCACTGCACCGGCGGTGCTGTTTTCGAGGTAGGCGAGTTCCTTGACTGCAGCGAGCACATCCTCTGCCAAATCCAGTGTGGTGCGCACGGTATCTCCGTTTGATGATTTGATGCTGTGATTATATTGCATCAAAGATCTTGATCGGTTCGAGTTGGTGTTGTCGGACCAGCATCGGGCCGGCATTTAGGCAGCCGCCCCTACACTCGGCGCGTCGCGAATCGTAGAGTGAGGCCGCCGGCCGTGGCGAC